>NZ_JBSGBY010000277.1:0-10844 GCF_053601505.1 Nocardia sp. NPDC004722 | reverse complement strand
CAGGTTACCCATGACTCAGCTCTGACGGAACAACTTCTGTGGTCAGTCGCCATCATTTTGCGCCGAAATTGCGACCTCGGGGGTATTCCGATCGGTACTCTTCTTTGCTTTCTTGGCCTTCAGGACCTCGCCGCCCACGGCCAGTTTCTCCAATCTGACCAGGGATTCCTTGATGTCGTCCAGTTCCCGGCGCACGTAGTCGCGCGTGGCGACCTCACCCACGGCGAGCCGCAGCGCCGCCAACTCCCGAGCCAGGAACTCCGTGTCGGCCTTCGTCTGGGCCGCCCGGGTGCGGTCCTCCTCGAGCGACACGCGGTCGCGATTGTCCTGCCGGTTCTGTGCCAGCAGGATCAGCGGCGCGGCATAGGCGGCCTGGGTGGAGAACGCGAGATTCAACAGGATGAAGGGGTAGGGGTCCCACTGCAGACTCACCGCGAACACGTTGAGCATGATCCACACGAAGACGATGACGGTCTGGATCACCAGATAGCGGCCGGTGCCGAGGAACCGCGCCACCTGTTCGCTGGTGCGGGCCATGGCCTCGGCGTCCCAGTCCAGGCCGCGGAAGCGGTTCTCGACCGGCGTCTCCAAACGCTGCCGGGCGCTGAGTTTTTCGAGCCGTTCGCTCATGCGCGGCCTCCCGTCCCCTCGATCACGGGCACGCCGTGTACGTCGTGATGGTCTTCGTCCTGCTCCCGCCAGTCCTCCGGCAGCAGGTGGTCGAGCACGTCATCGACGGTGACGGCTCCCAGTAGATGATTCTCCGCGTCCACCACCGGTCCGCACACCAGGTTGTAGGTCGCGAAATAGCGGGTCACGGCGGTGAGCGGGGCCTCCGGCCGCAGCTGCACCAGATCGGTGTCGACGATACCGCCGACCAGGCTGGCGGGCGGTTCCCGCAGCAGCTGCTGGAAGTGCACGCAGCCCAGGTAGCGGCCGGTCGGGGTGGCCGTCGGCGGGCGCACCACGAAGGCCATGGACGCCAGGGCCGGGGTCAGCTCGGGGTCGCGGATTCGGGCCAGCGCCTCGGCGACCGTGGTGGAGGCGGTGAGCACGATGGCGTCGGGAGTCATCAGACCGCCCGCGGTGTAGGGCGCGTGCTCGAGCAGGCGGCGGACCGGTTCGGAGTCCTCGGGATCCATCAGCGCCAGCAGCGATTCCGCCTCGCCCGCGGGCAGCTCGCCCAGCAGGTCGGCGGCGTCGTCGGGGTCCATGGCCTCGAGCAGGTCGGCGGCGCGTTCCACACCGAGCTGCTCGAGCAGTTCCACCTGATCGTTCTCGGGCAACTCCTGGACCACGTCGGCGAGGCGTTCGTCGTCGAAGGCCGAGGCCACCTCGATGCGGCGCTTGTGGGGCAGCTCGCGCAGCATGTGGGCGACGTCGGCGGGGCGCATGCCCTCGAACTGCGCGAGCAGCTGGGTGACGTCCTGGCCGGGCATATTGAGTTCGGTCTGGGTCAGGCCGCGCACCTGCGCCCAGTCGACCACGTGCACCGCGCCGCGGCGCCCGAAACCCACGCCGAGGCGGCGGCGTTCGCGCACCGCGACCCGCGAGACCACCCAGTCGCGGGTGCGGCCCTGCTCGATGCCCAGATCGACGACCACCACGTCCGCGGACGCCAGCTGTGGCAGATTGGGATCGGCGACCCGGACGGCGGAGTCGAGAATCTGTGCGATGGCCAGCAACTCGCCGGGTCGCTGCTCGAAGCGGCGCACGCTGATGGTGCCGGTGGTGAGGGTGATGGAGCCCGGTTCGACGGCCTGCACGCGCAGCATCGGCACGAAAATTCTTTTCCGCGTGGACAGTTCGACGAGGATGCCGAGAACCCGGGGTTGCTGGCGGTCATAACGTATCGAGATCACGATGTCCCGGAGGCGGCCGATAGACTCGCCGTCCGGTCCCAGTACCACCAAGCCCGCCAACCGGGCGGCGAAAACCTTCGTCGCTGCCATGTTTGGTAAGGCTAGTGGGTCGAGCGCGTCCGAATTGTCGCGCCACGTGAAGGAGTGAGCCATGACATCCGCGGGATCGACTACTCGAGTGCGCCGATCGGTGCTCGCCGTGCCCGGCAGCAACCCGCGCATGATCGAGAAGGCCAAGGGATTGGCGGCCGACGAGGTGTTCCTGGACCTCGAGGACGCGGTCGCGCCCGCGGCCAAGGCGGCGGCGCGGGCCAATATCGTGGCGGCTCTCAACGCGGGCGGCTGGGGCAACCAGATTCGCGTGGTGCGGGTCAACGACTGGAGCACCGAGCACACCTACGCCGACGTGATCACCGTCGTGGAGGGCGCGGGCTCGGAGCTGGACGCCATTCTGCTGCCCAAGGTGATCGACGCCGCGCAGGTGCAGGCGCTGGATCTGCTGCTGACCCAGCTGGAGAAGGCCAACGGGCTGCCGGTCGGGCGGATCGGGATCGAACCGCAGATCGAGAACGCGCTCGGGCTGCGCAATATCGACGCCATCGCTACCGCGAGCCCGCGGGTGCAGACGCTGGTGTTCGGCCCGGCCGACTTCATGGCGTCGATCAATATGCGGACCCTCGTGGTGGGGGAGCAGCCGGAGGGTTACGAACCGGGTGACGCGTATCACCACATCTATATGACGATCTTGCTGGCCGCCCGCGCCCACGGGTTGCAGGCCATCGACGGACCCTATCTGGCGGTCCGCGATATCGACGGTTTCCGGCGCAACGCATCCCGCACGGCCGCACTCGGATTCGACGGCAAATGGGTGCTGCATCCGGACCAGATCACCGCCTGCAACGAGATCTTCAGCCCACGTCAGGCCGATTACGACCACGCCGAGGAAATCCTGGACGCGTACGCCTTCCACACCTCCGTCGAGGGCGGCGCGCGCGGCGCGGTCATGCTCGGCGACGAGATGATCGACGAAGCCAGCGCGAAGATGGCGCAGGTCATAGCAGATAAGGGGCGGGCCGCCGGAATGGTGCGGACTACGCGTTTCGAAGCGCCGACTGTCGGCGCGAAATAGCATGATGGAGTCATGACGAATCCCATGGGGAATGCGAACCGGGGCCGCCCGGGTCTCCCGACGCCACCGTCGGGCTGGCCGATCGGTTCCTACCCGACCTACGCCGAGGCGCAGCGGGCCGTCGACTACCTCGCCGACAATCAGTTCCCGGTGGAGGGCGTGACCATCGTCGGTGTCGACCTGATGCAGGTCGAGCGCGTGCTGTACCGCCTCACCTGGGGCAAAGTCATTGGCGGCGGCATGGTTTCGGGTGCCTGGCTGGGTCTGTTCCTGGGTCTGCTGCTGAGCATGTTCACCTCCGGCGGGGCCATCGGCCCGCTGGCGGTGGGTCTGATCGGCGGCATCATCTTCGGGCTCATCTCCGCGTCCATCCCGTACGCGGCCACCCGCGGCCAGCGCGACTTCGCCTCCACCATGCAGTTGGTGGCGGGCCGCTACGACGTGCTGTGCGATCCCAAGACCGCCGAGCAGGCGCGCGACATGCTCGCCAGGCTGGCCATCTAGCCCATGGATGTTCTGGATCAGGTCCGAGCCGGTGTGCTCGGCCATTTCGGCGTGGACAGCGCGGACGCGGCCTCGGTGACGTTCCTCGGGCTCGAGCCCATCGACATCCTGCGCATCCCCGACGGCGAGTTCGTGCACTACGCCACGCTCGGCGGTTCCCGGCACCCCATGACGGATCCGGCGGCGGCACTGGCGGATCCGGTGCGCGGCCCGCGCGCCGAACTCGTGCTCACCCTGCGCGGAGGTGCGGGCGCGGGCTCAGGACTGACCCGTACGCTGGGCGTGCTGGTCGCCGCGCCGTCGGTGGAAGGTGTTGTGCTGCAAGCGGATGCGCTGCTCGACCTCGGAGAACCGTTGTGGTCCAACGCCCCGTTCACCGCGGTCCTGCTGAGCGACAGCGCGATCCCGGAGGTGGAACTCCCGGAACCCGCTGAGCCCGTGCGCTTCCTGGCGGTCGTGCCGATCACCGCCACCGAGGCGGCGTGGGTGCGCATTCGCGGCGCGGCCGCTCTGCGCGAGGCCTGGACCGAGGCCGGGATCGACATACGCGATCCGGGCCGCTCCGCGGCCTCGCTCTAGTCGAAGGCGCTCAAAGCCAGTTGTTGCGATGGAAGTTCGCGTACAGACCGGCGCACAGCGCCACCATGAGGGCGATCACGATGGGATAGCCGTAGGTCCACGAAAGTTCCGGCATGTGTTGGAAATTCATGCCGTAGACGCCCGCGATCATGGTCGGCACGGCGGCCATGGCGGCCCACGCGGAGATCTTGCGCATATCGGTGTTCTGCTGGACGCTCACCTTCGCCAGCGCGGCATTGATGAGGGCGGAGAGGGATTCGTTGAAGTCGACGATCTGCTCGGCGACCGCGGTGTGGTGGTCGGTGACGTCGCGCAGGTAGCGGCGGATCTCCTTGGGCAGCGGCAGCGAGGTGTCGTGGGTGAGCACCTGCAGCGGCATCCCCAGCGGCTTGACAGCCCCGCGCAGTTCCACCACTTCGCGTTTGAGCTGATAGATGGCTTCGATCTGAAGTTGGTTCGACGGCGTGAAGACGGCCTCCTCAATGGCGTCGACATCCTCCTCGATGGCCGCGGTGACCAGTACGTAGGTATCCACGACCCGGTCGGCCACGGCGTGCAGGACCGCGCCGGGGCCGAGCGCGAGCTGCTTCGGGTCGGCTTCGAGATCCTTTCGGACGCCGCGCAATTCGGTGTGATCGCCGTGCCGGACGGTGATCACGAAGTCGGGTCCGAGGAACACCATGATCTCGCCGGTGTCGACGATCTCGCTGACGGTGCCGACCTTGTGCTCCACATAGCGCACGGTGCGCAGCACCACGAACAGGATGTCGTCGTAACGTTCGAGTTTGGGTCGCTGCTGCGCGTTGACCGCGTCCTCGACGGCGAGCGCGTGCAGGCCGAAGGTCTCCGCGACATCGGTCATGAGCGCGGTGCCGGGTTCGAGCAGCCCGAGCCAGACGAAGCCCTCCTTGCGCTCGCGCACCTCGGCGAGCGCGTTCTTGTAGCTGCACTCCTGCCACAGTCGCTGCCCGTCCACGTAGACGGCGCAGTCGACGACGGTGCCCGGATGGGCCGCGGGCTTCGGTTCCGGGCGCGCGGCCGACCGTCCGGGCCAATGGAAGGACGGCAGCGGCAGATTCGAGGACACATCAAGGATGCTAATCCTGGGGCGCGTGCAATATTGACGACGTGCGCATCGATCTCCACACCCATTCCTCCGCTTCCGACGGCACGGATACCCCGGCCGAACTCATCGGCAAAGCGGCCGCCGCCGGACTCGACGTGGTGGCTCTGACCGACCACGACACCACGTCCGGCTGGGCCGAGGCGGTCGCCGCCCTGCCGCCGGGGCTGACCCTGGTGCGCGGCATGGAGATGTCGTGTGTGGGCCTGGGGGAGGACGGGTATCCGGTGCCGGTGCATCTGCTGGCCTACCTGTTCGACCCCGAGAACGAGTCCTTCGCGCAGGAGCGGGAACGGCTGCGCGCCGAGCGGGTGGTCCGGCTGCGGGCCATGGCCGAGCAGATGGCCGCCGACGGCCTGCCCATCGATCCGGACGTGGTGATGGCCTCGGTGGGTCCTTCGGCGGGCCGCCCGCATCTGGCGCGCGCCCTGGTCGAGGCCGGGGTGGTGCCGACGGTCGACGCCGCTTTCCAGGATCTGCTGGCTCCGCACGGGCGCTACTACGTCGAGAAGGCCGACACGCCGTTGCGCCGGGCGATCGAGATGGTGGCCGCGGCGGGCGGGGTGAGCGTGGTGGCCCACGCCCGCGCCCGCAAGCGGGGGCGGCTGCTGGCCCTGGACCACATTCGGGAGCTGGCCGAGATCGGGCTGGGCGGACTGGAACTCGATCATCCGGATCACAGTGCGGCCGACCGCGAGGTGCTCGCGGGCCTGGCGGGCGAACTGGGTTTGCTCACCACCGGCTCCTCCGATTACCACGGCGCGAACAAGACCATCCGGCTTGGTGAATTCACTACCGACCCAACGCAATTCGAGGAAATTGTGGGCAAAGCGAGTGGGGTGCCGGTGATCACCGCATGAGGGTTCTCCGGGGTCTGAGCGGAATCATCGCGGGGGGCACGCTGGTGCTGGCGGCCACGGTCGTCGGCACGGCGATCGTCGGTGCTCGCCGCGGGTTTCCAGGCCCCGGATGGCTGGATGTGGCCTGGCATGTGGCGGCCGCGCTCGCAGTTCTGGCCGCCCAGATATATGCGGATAAACGTCAGGGTTTCGCGGCCTTTTTCGGATGCTTGGTCGTTTTCGGGATAGCCGGATATCTGCTCTGGGCGCAGTGGTGGAATTGAAATACGCATAACGGTTGCGAGTAGTTGAACTGTCGTCGAACATTTGTCGATATGACCGAATTCGACGCCGATGTGCTGGTGCTGGGAGGTGGCCCGGCGGGTGCCTGGGCCGCCCTTGCCGCGGCTGCCGCGGGCGCGCGGGTATTGGTCGCCGACAAGGCCCGCTGCGGAACCAGCGGCCCGACGGCGCGGGGCCAGGTCACGCTCTGGAATCTGCCCTCGGGCGCGGCCCGCGAGGAGGCCGTGCGGCAGACCCTGGCCCACGGCGGCGGGCTCGGCGATCCGGACCTGATGTTCCGGGTGCTGGAGGAGACCCATCGGCGTGTCGGCCAGTTGGTGCGGGGCGGCTTCCGCTTCCAGGGTGAACACGCGGAACGCCCGGCCCGGGTCTATCTCGACGGCGCGAAGTATCTCGGGCGGCTGCGGCGCAGCATGGTGGTCGCCGGGGTGCGGATCCTCGATCACCATCCGGCCCTGCAACTGCTCACCGACGGCGACGGGGTGGTGTCCGGCGCGTCGGGCGTGGCGCTGCGCGGCGACTGCCGCCGCTGGACCGTCCGGGCCCGCGCGGTGGTGCTGGCCACCGGCGGCTGCGCCTTCCTCTCCGGCGGCGCGGGTACCGATGTGGACACCGGCGACGGGCTGCTGATGGGCGCGGAGGCCGGGGCCGAGTTGTCGGGCATGGAGTTCTCCAACGCGTATTCGCTGGCGCCGGTGGCCGATTCGCCGCTGCCGGGCGGGCGGCCGGTGTCCGCCGTGTTCGCCTCCGATCAGGTCATGCACTTCGCCACCCTCTACGACGAGTCGCGCGAGGTGCTGTGGGGGCAGGGATGTGGTTCGCGGGCACAGGCTTTCGCGGCCATCGCGGACGGCCGCCGGGTCTACGCGGCCCTCGACGACCTGCCGGATTCGATGCGCGCCGAATTGCGCCGCAAGCAGCCGAGTCCGACCGGTCGGGTGCCGCTGTGCGCGGTGCTGGAGGGCACGGTGCGCGGCACCGGCGGGCTGCGGCTGGCCGGACCCGACTGCGCCACCACGGTTCCCGGCCTCTACGGCGCGGGCGATGTCACCACCCGGGAGCCGGTGACGGGCGCGGTGAGCGGTTTCGGCGGGCAGAACGGGGCCTGGGCGATTTCCTCCGGGGTGTGGGCGGGGTCGGGCGCGGCGGGTTTCGCCAGCGCCCGGAACAAGATCGGTAAGGCGCGTCCCGTGCCCGGGGCGGGTCTGGGTGACAAGACGCGGCTGGATCCGCGGGCGGTGGTCGGCCTGGTGCAGGAGCACACACTGCCGCTGCGGCGCAGCTACTGGCGCAGTGACGGCAGCCTGCGCGACAGCATCGCCGAACTGGACGGTCTGTGGCCCGGCGTCGAATTGGCGCTCGGCGGAAAGGGACCCGACCGGCTGCGCGCGCGGCAGGCCGCCGCCCTGCTGGCCGTGGCCCGGTGGACCAAGTATTCGGCCCTGGCCCGCACCGAGACCCGCGGCATGCATCGCCGCACCGACCACCCGGGCGCGGTCAGTGACTGGCGGGTACGGTTGCTCACCGGCGGACTCGAAAGTGTCTGGGTCCGGCCCGACCTCACAACCGTCGCCGCCCGCCCCGCTTGACAGCTCACCGCCGCGCCCGCGACCGCGTTGTGACAGCTCTCCGGGTTCAGCTCCCCACCAGCGAGTTTCCGTTCATCCGGACGTGATCCGGCTGCTTTACGCTGCAACGATGGTGAGGCGACGCGACGGCCCGCAGGGGCGATTTGGCAGGCCGTCGCGGCGACTGGCAGAATGGGCCGATCCTGGCCGTCGCCACCGCCCGGCCCGGGACACTCGGTGATCGCGAACCCCGACTCGTGGGTTCACCCCTCACCCGGCTGTATCGGACCACCCCTCCGGTTCTCGCTCGACGATCTGCGCTGCCGCGCGACACTTCTCGCTTTGCCGTAATACTTTGTGTGCGTTGCCACGATGAGGTGGCAGGGTTTCTGCGAAGTGGCTCGGAAGTGCTGTCGACGTCGCTGAACGCGACTGCGGCAAAAGATATATGAGCACCGAAACCACAAATTCAGCTATTACCGAACGGTAACCGTCAAACGGTTGAGTCCGAACCGATCAGGAGTGAAATCGTGTCACCCGTGACTGAAGCAGCAGTGAATGCCACCGAGGCTCCGGCGTCCAATGCGGCGCTGGCCGACATCACCACGGAAGAAATTTTCGCCGGGCACCTTGGCGGCAAGCTCTCGGTCGAACTCACCGCGCCCCTGGAGACGCAGCGCGATCTGTCCATCGCCTACACCCCGGGCGTGGCGCAGGTCTGCCGCGGCATCCACAAGGACGAGTCGCTGGCCAAGACCTACACCTGGGCCGAGCGCCTGGTCGTGGTCGTCTCCGACGGCACCGCGGTGCTGGGCCTGGGCGACATCGGCCCGCGCGCCTCGCTGCCGGTGATGGAGGGCAAGGCGGCGCTGTTCAAGAAGTTCGCCGGGCTGGACTCGATCCCGATCGTGCTGGATACCAAGGATGTCGACGAGATCGTCGAGACCCTGATCCGCCTGCGCCCGAGCTTCGGCGCGGTCAACCTGGAGGACATCTCCGCGCCGCGCTGCTTCGAGATCGAGAAGCGCGTCATCGAGGCGCTGGACTGCCCGGTCATGCACGACGACCAGCACGGCACCGCCATCGTGGTGCTGGCCGCCCTCAAGGGCGCCGCCGCGGTGCAGGGTCGCGACATGTCCGGCCTGAAGGTCGTGGTCTCCGGCGCCGGCGCCGCCGGTGTGGCGTGCACCGACATCCTGCTCGCCGCAGGCGTTTCCGACATCATCGTGCTCGACTCCAAGGGCATCGTGAGCAGTGACCGCGGCGACCTGAACTCGGTCAAGGTGGACCTGGCGGCGCGCACCAACCCGCGCAACGTGACCGGTGGCCCGGCCGAGGCGCTGGCCGGTGCGGACGTGTTCCTGGGCCTGTCGGCGGGCACCATCGCCGAGGAGCTCATCGCCTCGATGGCCCCCGAGTCGATCGTGTTCGCCATGTCCAACCCGGACCCGGAGATCCACCCCGATGTGGCGAGCAAGTACGCCGCCATCGTGGCCACCGGCCGCAGCGACTTCCCGAACCAGATCAACAATGTGCTGGCCTTCCCGGGTGTCTTCAAGGGCGCGCTGGACGCCGGTGCGCGTCGCATCACCGAGGGCATGAAGGTGGCCGCGGCGGAGGCGATCTTCAATGTGGTCGCCGGTGAGCTGGCCGTGGACAAGATCATCCCGAGCCCGCTGGACCCGCGCGTGGCCCCGGCCGTCGCCGAGGCGGTCGGCAACGCGGCTCGTGCCGAGGGCGTGGCGTAAGGCTCACCCGCTGAGCAAGCCCGCTCGCTGAGCAAGAAAAGGGGCGCTCCGTCGAAAGACGGAGCGCCCCTTTTTCATTCGCCTCAGGCGGCGGCCGGAGTCTTTTCGATCTCGGCGGCGGCGGGCCGTTCACTCCATCCCGGCGGGCCGAAGATATATCCGATTCGCCCGCGCCAGGTCTCGGCACGGCGGACATCTCGGACGAGATCCACCAACTCCGTGTAATTGACCTTGATCGGATTGTCGGTGCCGATGTCCTTGGTCAATCCGTAGCGAATCGGCTCGGTTTCCGCCGCGAAGCTGCCGAACATGCGATCCCAGATGATCAGCACGCCGCCGTAATTGGTGTCCAGGTACGGCTGGTTGGAACCGTGGTGGACGCGGTGGTGCGCGGGAGTGTTGAACACGAATTCAATGGGCCGCCACAGAGTTTTCACCCGCTGGGTGTGGATCGGGAACTGGTAGAGTAGGCCGATCGACTGCAGCACGAAGATCATCCACGCCGGGAAGCCCAGCAGGGCGGCGGGCACCCAGCACAGGCCGCGCAGGATGTTGGCCGCCGGATGCGCCCAGGGCAGCCGGATGGCCGTGGAGAAATTGAAGAACCGGCTGGAGTGATGGACGCTGTGCGAGGTCCACAGCAGCCGGATGCGGTGATCGGCGCGATGCGCCCAGTAGTAGCAGAAATCGGTGACGATCAGGCCCGCCACCCACACCCACCAGTGCTTCGGCGACAGGTGCAGCGGCGTGAAATGGGCCGCCAGCACCACCCCGGAGAACGGGATCACCTGCGCCATAATCGGTTTGGCGACGCGACCCAGCACGAAGGTGGCGATATTGGAGGTGGTGTCGCGCCGGTCGATGCCGTTGGCCGGGCGATCCGGATCGCGGCGATTGTCGATCCACTCGATCACCATCAGGAGCGCGAACGCGGGCAGCGCGTAGATGAACAGGTCGGACATGATCTCGACGGTAGTGACGCGGGGGGTCCGTGGCGTCGCGCCGACGAGGGATTCCACGTCCCCCACACGGGGGATGGGGGGTCCCCGGGGTAGCGTGCGGCCATGGATGTGACCAGGTCACTGGCTCGGCAGTCGCTGCTGGTGGCCGCCGTGGCGGCGGTGCTGGACGGCGCGCAGATGGTGATGTGCGGGGCCTTCGGGCTGGCTCCCGTGCTCGCCACCGTGCT
>NZ_JBSGBY010000276.1:0-10866 GCF_053601505.1 Nocardia sp. NPDC004722 | reverse complement strand
CGGCTACCGGCGTGGTCGCCGAACAGGATGCGGGCCGGCCCCTCCGATTGCAGGTCGACCGCGCGCGCGATGGCCATGTGCAGGATGCCGAGCGCGGGCGCGGCTAGATTCTCCGCGACCACGGCCGAGAGCTCGGCCAGCGCCTGGAATCCGACCTCGTCGAAGACCGCGCCGAGCAGATCGTCGCGGTCGGTGAAGTGCTCGTAGAAGTAGCGGTCGTTGAGGCCCGCGTGCGTGCAGACCCCGCGCATGGTCACGGCGGCCCAGCCGTTTTCGAGCCAGATGTCCAGGGCCGCCGAGATCAAGCGCTCCCGGCGTTCCGCGCGGCGCTCCTCCTGCGTGCGTCCACCCCAGGTGCCGCCGCGCCGGGCCGGCGCCGCGGGTAACTCCACGGCCGTCACCGCGCGTGCCGGTTTCTCGACCGCTGCGGTCGACTTCGCGGCCGCGCGTGCAGACCCGTTCATAGTTGACAAAGTAGCGCATCGCGAGCCTAATTGGTGGCAGGTGCGGTCAGTGGTGGCAGACGACACCAATTGACCGCCCGGATGGCACGGCCCCGGGAGTTCCCATGCGACTCAACCCCTTCGGCGGATCCCGCCGCACTCAGCAGGCGGATGCGGTGGTGACGGGTGCGGGCAGCGGCATCGGCCGCGGTTTCGCGCTGGAGCTCGGGCAGCGGGGCGGGCGCGTCGTCTGCTCCGACATCGACGCCGAGCGCGCCCGCGAGACCGTCGAATTGGTCGCCGCCGCGGGCGGAAAGGCATTCGACGCCGTCTGCGATGTGCGCAGCCTCGACGAGGTCTCCGCTTTGGCGCACACCGCGGAAGAGTGGTTCGGCAAGAGCCCGGATCTGGTGGTCAACAATGCGGGCATCGGGCGCGGCGGCGCCGTGATCGGGGAGGCCCCGCCTGCCGAATGGCATCAGGTGCTCGACGTGAACCTGTGGGGAGTCATCCACGGCTGTCACGTCTTCACGCCGCTGCTGCGGGAGGCCGGGCACGGGTCCATCGTGAACGTCGCCTCCGCGGCCGCCTTCGGTTCCGCGCCCCGGATGGCCGCCTACAACGTGAGCAAGGCGGGGGTGCTGGCGCTGTCGGAGACCCTCGCGGCGGAGCTGTCGGGCACCGGCGTCACCGTCACGGTGCTGTGCCCGACCGGGGTGAGAACCAACATCCTGGAAGGCGTTTCGATCGGCGACGAGAACCTCCAGCAGTGGGGCGACCGGCTGCTGCGCTGGACCGGCCGCCCGCCCGCCGCCATCGCCCGCGCCACCCTCGACGCCGTGGACCGCGGCCAGCTCTACGTGGTCCCGCAAATCGAGGCCAAGGCCATCTGGCAGGCCAAACGACTGTTACCCGAGCCCTACACGCGCGCCGCCGGACTGTTGGAGCGGCTGGTGCGATAGTCACCGCAAGGAGTTGAACAATGGCGTTCACGTACCCCGACATGCTCACCGTCATCCAGGAACGACAGTGGGCGCTGGCCGATATCGACTGGGACGCACCGGGAGCCGAGCTCATCACCGAGGAGCAGCGGCCCGCCCTGGCGAAATTCATGGCCGACCTGGTGTGGATCGAACACGTGGGCGCGCGCGGCTTCGCGGCGCTCACCCTGCACGCGCCCGACGGGCCGCTCAAGGAGATCTACCGGTACTTCCACGCCGAGGAACAGAAGCACGCCAATGCCGAACTGGCGTTGATGCGGCGCTGGGGCATGCTCGACGGGGACGAGATGCCGGTGCCCAACAAGAACATTCGGCTCGTCATCGAATGGCTGGACCGCTACGGCGACGGGCTGACGCTGCCGGTGCTGGGCACGGTGATCCCGTCGCTGGAGTGCGCGCTCGACGGCGCGCTGGTGAAGTTCCTGCTCGACGAGGTGCGGGATCCGCTGTGCCACGAGGTGTTCCGGCACATCAACAGTGACGAGTCCCGGCATCTGGCTGTCGGCTTCCAGGTGCTCGAACAGCTCGGCGCGGGGCCGATGCGACGCATCGCCATCGAGACGGCCGGATACGCGCTGCGGCCCACCCTGCTGATGGGCGCGCTCCTCTACACGCCACTGCTGTCGCGCATGTCGACCAACATCATGGCGATGGGGCTGGACGAGGAGAAGCTCTGGAATGCGGTGCGGCGCTATGAGAAAGCCGGGGAACGCAGCCCCGACATCAAGCGGGTCCCGCTGTTCCACGTAGTCCGGTTGCACGGCCGCGCCACCATCAACCGCCTGCAACCCATCCAGGGCATCAACGACGCTCTGAACAAGGCCATCGACCGCTTCCCGGTCCGCGTCCTGGGCCGCACCCCGTCGTGGTCCAAGGCCCTGACCTACGAGCCGGTGGCGAAATGACCTCGCCGATCCGCCGGAGCGACTCCCGCAGAGTCCGCGAAACCTACACCGGCCCAACGATTCACTGCACCCGGTGGCGAGACCAGCACGAACTCGACCGCCTGCACGTCGCGGTCGTCGGCAGCGGCAGCGCGCTGGCGCGGGTGGTGCCCCCGGTGGTCGAGCAGGCCCGCCGGGTGACGGTCTTCCAGCACGACCCGATCTGGATCCTGCCGACCCCGCCGGTGCCGGGTGCCGGACTGCTGCTACGCCAGTTTCCCGCCGATGCCTTGGGCGCGCTGCCGAGCCCGACCTCATCCACCGATCCTTCTTTGCCCGCCGACGACCGAGCCCACCACGGCGTGCTGTATCGGCTCGGCGCGGAAGTACTGCGTCGAGCCGCCCTGGTGAATCTCCGTGCGCAGGTCGGCGATTCGTGGCAGCGGCGGCTGCTCACTCCGGACCGGGCTGCCGGGGTGCGGGTGCACGGCCGCTACTACCACGCCCTGCGACAGCAGAACTGCACGCTCATCGCCTGGCCCATCGCCCGGCTCGCACCGCTCGGGATTCGCACCGTGGACGGGGTCGAGCATCGGGTGGACTGCATCATCTACGCGGAGGACGAACTGTGACCAGCACCGTGGTGAACCACGAGATCGTCATTGTGGGAGCGGGATTCTCGGGTATCGGGACCGCTATCGCCCTGCGCAAGGCGGGATTCGACGATTTCATCATGATCGACGAGGCCGACGGGGTGGGCGGCACCTGGCACTGGAACACCTATCCCGGTATCGCCGTGGACATTCCGTCCTTCAGCTACCAGTACTCGTTCGAGAAGCAGCGATCCTGGTCGCGGGTGTACGCGCCCGGGCGGGAGTTGAAGGCGTACGCCGAGCATTGCGTCAAGAAGTACGGGCTGCGGCCGCGCATTCGTTTCGGCACCACCATCGAGCGCGCGGACTTCGACGACGAACTGCACCTGTGGAAGGTGCGGACCGCCGACGGCGACGAGATCACCTGCCGTTTCCTGATCGGCGCGACCGGGGTGTTGACCCGGCCCAAGCTCCCGGATATCCCCGGGGCGGAACGGTTCCGGGGCCTCACCATGCACACCGCGCGCTGGGATCACGACGTCGATCTGCGCGGCAAGCGGGTCGGCATCATCGGCACCGGCGCGTCGGCCATCCAGATCATTCCCGAGATCGCGTCGCAGGTGTCGGAACTGGTTGTCTTCCAGCGCACCCCGATCTGGTGCCTGCCGCGGCCGGACGCGCCCATGCCACCGCCGGTCCAGGCTCTGATGCGGCTGCCGGGCGGGCAGTTCCTGACCAGGTGGCTGAGTCAGGCGTTCGTGGAGCTCACCTTCCCGCTGTCGGCGCACTACTACAAGGTGCTGCCGGTGGTGAAGGTAGGTGAGCGGCAGGGGCTGGCGCATCTGCGTAATCAGGTGCGGGACCCCGAGATTCGCGAGAAGCTCACACCGAAGTACGCGCTGGGGTGCAAGCGGCCGTCGTTCTCGAACGACTATCTGAAGACGTTCAACCGCGAGAACGTCACGCTCGACACCGATCCCATCACCGAGATCACCGCCAGCGGCCTGCGCACCACGAGCGGCCATCATCAGGTCGACGTGCTCATCATGGCCACCGGATTCAAGGTCATGGAGTCGGGGAACATGCCGACCTTCGATCTGCACGGCAGCGGCGGCGTCCGGCTCGAGGATTGGTGGGACACCCATCGGTTGCAGGCCTACGAGGGTGTCAGCGTTCCCGGCTTCCCCAACTTCTTCACCATCATCGGTCCGTACGGCTACAACGGCGCGTCGTACTTCACCCTGATCGAGATGCAGACCACCCATATCCTGCGCCTGCTCCGCAGTGCCCGCCGCCGCACCGCGACCCGCATCGAGGTCACGGCCGAAGCCAATGACCGCTATTTCCAGGAGATGCTGTCGCGGCGCGGCACCCAGGTGTTCTGGCAGGACAGCTGCGCCCTGGCCAACTCCTACTACTTCGACAAGAACGGCGACGTCCCGCTGCGTGCCATGAGCACTCCCGAAGCCGCCTGGCGCGCCGCCCATTTCGATCTGGGCGACTATCGGTTCTCAGGGCCGCTCGTAGAACCCGTCGATCCGGCCGCGAGCGCTCGCCCGGGCGGCGGCGAGCACCTCGCGCGGCTTGGCGGCCTCGAGTGACTTCCCGCCGGGGAGAGTGAGCGGCTCGGTCAGCGCGAAGAGCTCGAAGACGTAGCGGTGCGGGCCGTGGCCCTTGATCGGAGACGGCCCCATATAGCCACGCCCCCAACCGGATCGCAGCACGGCGACGCCCTCCGCGGGAGTGTCGGCGGCGAGGCCACCGCGCGGCACCCCGGTGAGCGCCGGGTCCACCAGGGCCACACAGTGCACGAACGGGGTGGAACCCGGCGCGTCGGGATCCTCGATCACCAGTAGCAACCGCTCGGTGCCGGAAGGTACTTCCGCCCAGGCCAGCTCCGGCGAAAGATCCTCCCCGCCGATCCTTTTCCCGGCATGCCGCAGATCCAGCGTGCTTTCGTGCGTGAAGTCCGGGCTGGTGATCCGAAGGCTCTCGGCCCCGGCCAGATTCGGCAGATTCCAGGCCAGCCCCTCCTCCCCCGCCCGCCAGTTCGACAGCAGCTTGCCGACGATTCCCATCGAATCTCCTTGATACGCCGCGAGATATACAGGTTGACTGCGCAGTCTTGCTGTACTTTAGGGAGTTATGAGCGGATCGACAAGTGACAGCGAGAAGATCGCCGAGGAATTGCAGGCCGTCGTCAGCGGTCTGGTCCGGCGCATGCGCGCGGTCTCCCCGTCCCGGGACGTGTCACCCTCGCAGGTGTCGATCCTCAAACGCCTCGACCGCGACGGCCCGGCGACGGTCGCCGATCTGGCTCGTGCCGATCAGATCCGGCATCAATCGGTGGCGACGGCCGTGGCCGCGCTCGTCGAGCGCGGCCTGCTCAGCCGGACCACCGACGATCACGACCTGCGGCGAAAACTGCTGTCCATCACCGAGACCGGGCGCGCACTGTTGTCGGAGCGGCGCGGCGCGGGCCACGGGCATATCGCGGAACTGATCGGTGAGCGGCTCACCGGCGCGGAACGCCGGCAGCTGGCGGAGTCCCTGCCGCTGCTGGAGCGGCTGATCCGCTGACCGCTCAATCCTCCAGGGAGCGATAGAGAGCGCGGAGCCGCCGCAGACCGGCAGCGACGGACGGCTCGTCCTCGGCGGTCATGCGCAGCGCCTGCCGCAGCAGGATGGCGTCGAGATCGTCGGGGGCCGGATGGAAATCGGCCTTCGGCAGTGCGGGCAGGGCCAGATCATTGCCGTAAAGATCGGCGGAATCCGTTGGGGGACTTTGGCTCTGGACATTGCCGATCAGGTCGTCGAGCTCGACGCCGCGCAGGGTCAGCAGATCGTTGGGGTGCTCGTCGAGGCGCTCGGCGATGACGTAGCAGACGGCGGCCACATGCTTGCAGGGCCAGCCGGAATCGGGGCAGTTGCACGAGAAGTCGAGTTCCGAGGCCGTCGTGGGGAGCAGCAATGGCCCCAGCGCCTGCGGCAGGGTCCCGGCGGCGATCTCGCCGAGCATGCCCGGCGTGGCCCGGACCTGGTTGACCAGTTCGTCGAGGCGGTCGTCGCGCAACTGGCGCAGCGTGAGCACGCAGACGAACGGGCGGGGCTGACTGCCCTGGACCTCCGCGCTCACCATGCCGGGCTCGAGCCGATAGTTCACCACCTGGCCGGTGCGGGCGTACGAGCGTCCCCGGGCCAGCCGTCCGTGGTCCGCGACCCCCTCGACGGCCTCCAGAAACGCCCGGCCCCACCAGGTTCGGGCGAAGGCGGTGCCGCGCTGACTGCGGGCCCGCACGCCGCCGCGCACCGGGCGACGCTCCCCGAACTCGCCGAAGTCGATGTAGGTGTTCATTCGCCGACCGCCTCCGCGCCGAGGGCGAACAGTTCGCGCAGTTCCGCGTCGCCGAGTTCGGTGATCCAGTTCTCGCCGGTACCCACCGTCAGGTCCGCGAGCTGGCTCTTGCCCTTCAGCATGTCGTCCACCCGCTCCTCGATGGTGTCCACGCAGACCAGCTTGCGGACCTGGACATCGCGGCGCTGACCGATCCGGAAGGCCCGGTCGGTGGCCTGGTTCTCGACCGCCGGATTCCACCAGCGATCCAGGTGCACCACATGATTGGCGGCGGTCAGATTCAGGCCGGTGCCACCGGCCTTGAGTGACAACAGCATCAGCGGCGCCCCCGCCTCGGACTGGAAGGTGGTGACCATGTCGTCACGTCGCTGCTTGCTCACGCCGCCGTGCAGGAACGGCACCTCCGCGCCGAAACGCTCGGTCAGGTACGGGGCCACCAGGTTTCCGAACTCGGCGAACTGGGTGAACAGCAGCGCGCGCTCACCGTCGGCGATCACGGACTCCAGGATGTCCTCCACCAGACCCAGCTTCCCGGAACGATGGTGGCCACGGCGCAGCACCCCGGAACCGTCGTTGAGGAAGTGCGCGGGATGGTTGCACACCTGCTTGAGCCGGGTCAGCGCGGCCAGCACCGCGCCCTTGCGCTCCATCCCCTTGGCGTTCTTCAGTTTGGCCGACATATCGTCCAGCACGGCCTGATACAGCGCCGCCTGTTCGGCGGTGAGGTTGGCGCGCACCGTCATCTCGATCTTGTCCGGCAGATCGGAGATGACGGCCGGATCGGTCTTCACCCGGCGCAGCACGAACGGCGAGGTGATGGCGCGCAGGCGGGTGACGGCGTTCTCGTCGTGCTCACGCTCGATCGGCACCGCGAAGCGAGCATGGAATTCCGAGGCCTTGCCCAGCAGTTTGGGATTGGCGAAGTCGAGGATCGAGCGCAGCTCCTCGAGGCGGTTCTCCACCGGGGTTCCGGTGAGCGCCAGGCGATGTCGCGCGGGCAGCAGCCGGGCGGCCCGCGCCTGCCGGGTGCCCGCGTTCTTGATGTGCTGCGCCTCGTCCAGCGCCACCCGCTGCCAGTCCTGGCGTTTCAGTTCCTCCACGTCGCGGGCCAGCAGCGCGTAGGTGGTGATCACCAGATCCGAATCCGCCACCGCCGCATCGAGTTCCGCGCCGGAGCGCCGACCGGGGCCGTGGTGCACGAGGACCCGCAAGTCGGGTGCGAAGCGTTCGGTCTCGCGCTGCCAGTTGCCGACCACCGACATCGGGCAGACCAACAGCGTCGGACCGACCACCGAATCGCTGGCGGCCTTTTCTCGTTCGTGCACCATCAGGGCCAGCACCTGCACGGTCTTGCCCAGGCCCATATCGTCGGCGAGGATCGCGCCGCAGCCCAGCCTGCTCATGGTCGCCAGCCAGGTCAGACCGCGCTGCTGATACGGGCGCAGCTGCGCCTTCAGCCCGACCGGGTCCGGCACCGGCTCGGTATGCCGTTCACCGTCGAAAAGCTCCGCGGCCCAACCTGTCGCGCTGACTTCCTCGAGCGGTACCCCGATCACCGGGTGTGCGGACAGCTCCGCGAACAGGCCGCCGATGGTCGTCTCGGTGGCATCGGTACGGCCCGACACATAGTCGGCCGCGGCGGCCAGCATGCGGCGATCGGCCTGCACCCATTCCCCGCGCAGCCGCACCAGATCCGATTTGGCGTCCACCAGCCGCGCCATCTCGGCGGGCGACAGTACGGTGTCGCCGAGGGCCAGCTCCCAGCGGAAAGACACCAAACCCTTGAGCCCGACCGCGGTCTCGGTCGCGGCCGGACTCTGCACCTTCAGCTTCATGGCCGGAGCCGCGACCCGCCACGCGCGCGGCAACATCAGCCGCACGCCCGTGGACCGCAGCACGCTCGCCCCGTGCGCGACCAGATCCATCACGACCTCGGTGGGCAGGAACAGATCCATGCTGCGGGTGTCGCCGGGCAGGTCCCGCAGGCGCGGATAGGCCTGTTTGGCCGCGGTGAGCTTCTCCCCCGCGAGCCGCACCAGATGCGGATCGCCGGGCAGCAGAACCGGTTGCGGCGCTTCACCTTCCGCGCGCAGGCAGACCTCGAGCCGCCACAGCTCGCCCGGCTCCTCACCGTCCGGTTCCAGCAGCCGCAGCACCAGTTCCGGCTCGTCCGCGGTCAGGCTGGTGCGCCAATCCTCCAGCACCGCGGCCACCCGATGCGAACCCGACTCCAGCGGCACCGCGTCCAACAGGGCCGTCAACAGGGGATGCGCCGCGGCCTCCGGCTCCGGCTGTTCGGGAATGCGCAGGCGAGCGATCGGATCGGTCAGCTCGGCGTTCAGATTCTCGAGCAGTTCGGTGGCGCGCCCGGCCACCTGCAGTGCGGCGGGCATCGCCACCGCGAGCTCCGCGAGCCAGGCCCGCTGCCGCTGCCCGCCCAGCAGCCGCCACCGCGCCCACCACTGACCGTCGTCCCGCCACACCTCCGGCACGATCCGCCCCGCCCGCACCCAGCTGTCGATCCCCCTCGCGACATGCCCGAGAAACCGCAGATCCCCCGCGACCTCGCGGGCCGGAAGCTCCTGCAACAAAACCCGGGCGGCCGTCTCGGGGGCCAGCGCGTGCGCGCGAACCTGCACCTTTTCAGGACCGTACGGTCCCACAACCATGACCTGCGCCCGATGCCGCCACTTGGACGCGGCGAGGATCGAGCCCAGCGGTTCTGGCAGACCCACCGCCGCGGCGGCCGCGTCGGGATCGCCCGGGTCGTGCCAGAGCACCAACCCGGACCCCGGAGACCACAGTCCGTGCAGCATCCGACCATCCAACCAGCCCGCCCCGACAGGCCGCGCCAGCGTGGACCTACTCGAGAGTCGGTTACCCCTTTATTTCTGTCCGGATACGGAACATACTGGATAAATCCGCAGGTCACCGCATAGGTCGGTGTCGGCTGTGTCCAGCGCACAACGTAGTCGTGCCAGGAATCAGCCGTGCGGGGCGCACCCGACAATCCAACCGCGACTCAATCCGGAGCCGTGGCATTTTCGAGACCGTAGGGAGGCCGTGCAGATGACGATTCTGCTCCAAGTGCTCGAGCAGAGCTTCACGCCCACCACACCGTGGGAACGGCGGAAATTCACCTTCGTGGACACGACCAAGATCGTGGGGATGCGCCTGGACGGGCAGTCCGGGGTGTGGCTGGACCTGTCCCGGCCCGGCGAGTCACAGCGCCTCGCCCGCACCGCCGACCCGCGCGATTCCATCACCTTCCTGCTCACCGTGTTCGCGAAGATCGCCGAATGCGAAGAGCGGGGCGGCTCGTGGCTGATCGGCCACGACGGCGCGCACGTGGATTCCATCGCCGCCACCCGCTACCCACCCCAACTCACGGAGACCGCCGCGGACGACATCCTGGCTCACGCCTGGCTGTAACCAACTCTCGGGGCTCTCAGGGCTTCGCCCCCGAACCCCCCAGGGGCAATCGTGGGGGCGCTGCCCCACACCCCCGGTAGGGGTGCGGAGTTCGCATAGCGAGCCACTACCGTGGCGGCGCGCGGTACATGTATTGCCGTGTGTCCCAGGGGTGGAAGGTTGCTCGGTCTGCTCGGTGCGGTGGTTGTCCTGCTCGCGGTTCCGGGGTGCGAGTCCCTCGGGCGGGTGACACCGGCGCCGGGCAGTCCCGGGCGTGCTCAGCTGGAACGATTGCTGGCCGGGGTGCGGACCGTGCCGAAACGGCCGCGGCCCGGCGGGTACGAGCGCGGCTGTGCGAGCGGGCAGGGGTGCGTGTTCGGGCCCGCGTGGACGGATGATCACGACGGGCCGGGCGGGCATGACGGGTGCGACAGCCGGAATACCGTGCTGGGCAGGCAACTCAGCGGGGTGGTGCGGCGGGCCGGGGACGGGTGCGTGGTGGTTTCGGGGGCGTTGGACGATCCCTATACCGGGCAGCGCATCGCGTTCGCCCGGGCCGATGCCAAGGCGGTGCAGATCGATCACGTGTATCCGCTGGCGGCGGCGTGGGATCTGGGGGCATCGGGGTGGCCGATGGGTCGGCGGGTGCGGTTCGCCAATGACGTGGACTTCAACCTGCTGGCGGTGGACGGAAAGACCAACGAGGACAAGGGCGATCGGACGCCCGGGGACTGGCTGCCGCCCGCTCGGGCCACGCACTGTTTTTATGCGGGGAAGTATCTGATGGTGGCGACCCGATACGGGCTACCCGTCACCGCCGCCGACCGCGCCGCCCTCGAACGCGTGGCCCGCGCCTGCCCATAGCGTCGCGAAGAGGCGGTACGCCTGGGTGGCGTCGAGGTCCTGGCGCGGATCCATGACCGATTCCAGCAAACCGTAAAGACCCCACGACAGAAAAGTGATCGTGCCCGCCGCCGCGACCGGGTCCGGGCCGAGGCGGTCGCCCAGGTGCTCGGTGAGCAGTTCGGCGTACATCTGCCGGATCGACCGCAGCACAGTGCCGTTCGTGCGCGGGCCGACCAGCGGCCGATAGACCTCCGGATACGTGTCGGCCAAGCGGAACAACCGAACGCGGGCTCGGCACGATCTTCGTGCTGGTACTGATGGCGGGCGAGAGCT
>NZ_JBSGBY010000275.1:0-10870 GCF_053601505.1 Nocardia sp. NPDC004722 | reverse complement strand
CGCCGATCTCCTCGTAGTCCAGAGCGAACACCTCGCGCAGCACGAACACCGCGCGCTCGATGGGCGTCAGGGTTTCCAGCACCAGCAGCATGGCCATCGAAAGGTGTTCGGCCAGTTCGACATCGTCGGCCACATCCGGTGTGGTGAGCAGCGGTTCGGGCAGCCACGGGCCGACGTAGGACTCCTTGCGGCGGCCGAGGGCGCGCAGCCGGTCGAGGGCGCGGCGGGTGACGATCCGGACCAGATAGGCCCGCTGGTCGAGCACGGTATCCAGATCGACGCCGATCCAGCGCAGCCAGGTCTCCTGCAACACATCCTCGGCGTCGGCGGCCGAGCCGAGCATCTCGTAGGCCACCGTGAACAGCAGATTGCGGTGTGTGACAAAGGCTTCGGTGGCGGGATCCGGTGTCATCGTGCCTGCTTTCTCTGGACGGTCCTGCCCACTCGACGCCGGACCGGGCCGGTTCGTAACACCGATTCCGGATGGTTCTCCTCACATCCCGGCGGTGTTATCGCGGTCGGTCGGCGGTCGTCTTGTGGTCGTCCGATGAAGAACCGAGAGTAGGGATCACCCCATGGAACCCCGTTTCGACCTGAACGCCAACGAACTCGGCGCCAAGATCGGCAAGCGTTTCGCCAGTGCCAGCATGGTCATCATGCAGTCGTCGCTGCCGAAATCCCTGATCGAACTGGTCGACTTGCGCGCCAGCCAGATCAACGGCTGCGGATTCTGCGTCGACGCCCACACCAAGGAGCTGGCCGCCGCGGGCGAGCCCGCCGTGCGCATCAACCTGGTCGCCGCGTGGCGCGAGTCCACGGTGTTCACCGAGGAAGAGCAGGCCGCGCTGGCCTTCGCCGAGGAAGGCACCCGCATGGCCGATGCCGCCCACGGCGTCTCCGACGAGACCTGGGCGTTGGTGCGCAAGCACTTCGACGACGATCAGCTCGCCGCGCTGGTCTACCTGGTCGCGATGATCAACGCGGCCAACCGGCTGGCCGTGATCACCCGCACCAAGGGCGGCAGCTACCAGGTCGGCGCCTTCGAGGCGGCGAGCACCCAGTAGGCCGCGCGCACCCGGGAAGCCGAGGGCATCAAGGAATCGGAAAATTCGGGCGCGGGCGGGTACTGAACCCGCAAGCGACCGGATGCCGCCGGTCCCGCCGTACCAGGATCGAGCTTCCGAGCCAGAGATCGGCGGAAGAGGTAATGGTCATGGGAAGCAACGGCGAGGCACTCTGCCTCTCGTCCTTCGACGTGCGGTGGTCGTTGGCGGAGGGCGCGTTCATCGCCCGATCCGATCGGCATCCGGGCCTGGTCGCCCGGGACGAGTGGTCGTCGCTGGCCGCACTCGAGAGTCTCATCGAGCTCATCGATCAGCAAGGGGCGCACGATCATTCGGCCGATCGACCGGCCGCCTGAGGCGAAAATCTAGCAGCGCTAGACGGGCTAGCGATTCGGTGTTATCGTTGCTCCAGTTTCTAGCGCTGTTAGATTTCACCGAGGAGTGATCGGCATGACCTTCACCAGCAATGAGCAGCAGTTCCTCGCGGAGGCCGGGATCGGGCGGCTGGCCACGGTGTCCCCCGACGGTGTCGTGCAGAACAATCCGACCACGTATCGGGTGAATGCCGACGGCACCATCGACATCGGCGGTCAGCGGATGCGGACCAGTCGAAAGTACCGCAATGTGGAGGCCGGAAGCCGGGTTTCTTTCGTTGTCGACCAACAGGTTTCGCTGGACCCCTACGTGATCCGCGGCATCGAGGTGCGCGGCACGGCCGAGGCGCTCGACGATCAGGAGCCGCCCTTCCCGCCCCAGGAACGCGCCCTCATCCGCATCCACCCCGACCGCGTCATCTCCTGGGGCATCGACGGCGGCTCCTTCGACTTCACCAGTCGTGGTGCCTGACAGGCGTTCCGGGGGCGACGCGGTCATCGATGTCACCGACTTCAACGCGCGGATCGCCCCGACCACGTTCGACCGCTGGCTGGATGACCGGCGCTGACAACGTGATCGAGTGCGAGCCTTGCGCTGGTTTCAGCCCTGGACCGTGGGCAGCACCACCAGGTCGGCGATATTGAGGCGGCGGGGGAGGGCGACGGTGTGGGCGATGAGGTCGGCGATGTCGGAGGCGGGGAGGCTCTGGTTCTGCTCGCGCCATTCCGCCAGCGCCTCGAACTGGTCGCGATCCTCCATGGTGTCACCGAGTTCCGTGGTCACCAGGCCGGGTTCGACATTGTGCACGCGCAGGCCGCGCGGGCCGAATTCGGCGCGCAGGATCCGGCTCAGGTGGGAGACGGCGGCCTTCGTCGCGCCGTAGACCCCGTAGTTGGGGAACACCGCGTGCGCGCCGATCGAGCTGATGTGCACCAGATCCGCCGTCCGGCCGTCGGCGGCGGCCGCGAGCAGATCGTCGGTGAATGCGCGGCTGGTGTAGAGCAGCCCGTTGACGTTGGTGGCGATCATCTGATCCCACTCCCCGGTGTCGGCGGCGTCGAACGGCGCGGGCAGCATCACCCCGGCATTGGCCACCACCAGATCCGGGCGGCCGAGTTCCGCGCGGACGGCCTGGGCCGCGGCGTGGACGGAATCCTGCTCGCGCACATCGGCTTCCACCGCGATGCCGGAGATCTCGGCGGCGAGCTCCTTGATGCGGTCGGCGCGGCGCGCCACCAGCGCGACGCGCGCGCCGTCGGCGGCCAACCGGCGGGCGGTCGCCGCGCCGATCCCGCTGGAGGCTCCGGTGACCACGACGATGCGGTCGGCGAGAGGGGCGTTCGGGACAGTCATGACTGCGGTACTCCTGTGAATCGGGAAGCCGGAACCACTCCGGCCGAACGACTCTCGGCGATCACACTGGCAACCGGCTGTCACCGCACGCGGAGGGCTCGGTCTGAGACATCTATCCTGTTGTGCGAAACGGCCTTTCATGGCTCGTGGCAACGACGCTCATGCTGCGCCGAGGCTGTGAACTGGGATTTCATGCCTTGATGGTGGGGTTTATCGCCGGTGACGTCGGCCCGTTCGAGTTGTCCATTGCCTGCGTCGGCGTTTTATGGCTTTCGTGGCGGGCCAATACCTTCGCATTCATGGAATCGAACCTTCAGTCGGCGCAGGAAATGTTGGTGGCGTTGCGGGCCGGTGTGGTGACATCGGTGGAGCTGACGGAGGACGCGATCGCTCGGATCGAGCGAGGGGACAAGGCTATTAATGCGATCTGTGTGCCGGACTTCGATAATGCGCGGGCCGCCGCGCGGCAGGCCGATGCGGCGCGCGCTCGCGGTGAGGAGCGGCCGCTGCTCGGTATTCCGGTGACGGTCAAGGAGTCCTACGACATGGTCGGGCTGCCGACCACCTGGGGTCTGCCCGAGTACGCCGACTACCTGCCCGCCGAAGACGCGGTGCAGGTGTCCCGGTTGAAGGCGGCGGGTGCGGTGCTGCTCGGCAAGACCAATGTGCCCGCGACGCTGCGAGATATCCAGAGCTACAACGAGATCTACGGCACCACCAACAATCCGTGGGATCACACCCGTACGTCGGGTGGATCCTCCGGCGGATCGGCGGCCGCGCTGGCGGCCGGATTCGGCGCGCTGTCCATCGGCAGCGACCTCGCCGGATCACTACGAACCCCCGCGCACTTCTGCGGAATCCACGCGCACAAGCCGACACTCGGGCTGGCCCCGACCCGCGGCATGGTCGCGCCGCCCGGCCCCGCCCTGCCCATCGACCTCGATCTCGCCGTCGTCGGCCCGATGGCGCGCACGGCGGCCGACCTCACCCTGCTGCTCGACGTCATGACCGGACCCGACCCCCTGACCCACGGCCGCGCCTACACCCTCGCACTCCCGCCCGCGCGCCATGAGCGGTTGTCGGACTTCCGCGTCCTGATCATCGAAGACCACCCCCTCATCCCGACCGGAAAAGCGGTGCGAGCGGCCGTGAACCGAGTGGGCGAGGCCCTCGTCAACGGAGGCGCCCACGTGCGACGGCACAGCCCGCTGCTACCCGATCTCACCGAAGCCGCGACGCTCTACATGCAGCTGATGCTGTCGAACGCCGCCGCGACGCTCCCCGCCGACGTCTACGAGAAGCTGCGCAACGACGCCGCCGCCCTCGACCCGGACGACCGAAGCCTCGACGCCGCTCGGCTGCGCGGCATGGTGTTCAGCCACCGCGACTGGGTCGACGCGAACAACCGCCGCGAACTCCACCGCCACGGCTGGCGCCAACTCTTCACCGAGTTCGACGCGGTGGTCAGCCCCATCACCCCCACACCCGCCTTCCCACACAACCACATTGGCGGACTGGAAGACCGCCACCTCGACATCGACGGGATCGACTACCCGTACTTCGACCAACTCGTCTGGGCGGGCCTGCCCACCATGCCCGGCCTACCCGCCACCGCCATCCCCACCGGCCCGTCCCCCGACGGCTTGCCCGTAGGAGTCCAACTCATCGGCCCGATGTTCGAAGACCGCACCCCACTACGCCTGGCCGAACTACTCGAACAACACCTAGGCGGCTTCCGACATCCCCACCAGCGCAACATATGAAAGCTCTACGTTGCCGTTCAACTGCGGTTATGCGCCGTCGGCTCGAAGGCGTGGAAGCACGCTCGGAGGAGGCGTGGCCCGCCGTGCGTAGGTCGCTTCGGGGTGCACGGTGACCACGTCCAATTGCCGCACCAGCGAACCCGGAATTGTCCCGTCCTCGAAGTGCTCCGGCCCGGGCACGATGACGACCTCGGCATCCAGCCGGGTCGCTTGGGCTCTCAGTCGTGCCAGCGGCGGCCGCCCCGACGTCGGGTCATAGACAACCACTCCCGCGAAGTCATAGCCGAGCCGCGTAGCCACCGTCCGAATCTGCGATTCGTCCCAGAGCCGCGAAACGCCGGACACATCGATCCGGAGATACCCCAACGCAGTTGGCTTATAGCGCATATCTGCCCCTTGCCTCAGTTCGTCGTACTCGGTGTCGAGCTGGGAGGACCCGAGAAGCTCGAGATAGATCCCCGCGTAGTCCTCGGACTCGTCCCCCGCGTTCTGGAGTTCGAACAGTCCGGCAGGAAATTTGAATAGCCTTGTGCGACCAGTCATCTCGACCTCCGCCGATGGAATGGGAGCCCGGGCCGGGGTAGTCGACCGCCCCCTGAGCGCTTATTCATGACGGTAGGAATCGACGGCTTGCTGAGGCTACGAACTTGGCCGAACTTGCCCACATTGGGCCGTTGTGGAAACAAATGTGACCAAACGCAGGACCATTGAGGGGCGCCGCAAAACCGGTGCAGACCGCCAGATCAAAGGGGGAAGGCCATGCGCCTTACATTCCTGGGCAGGGGTGGCTCGCAGGTCAATGAGTGCCCGAGCCTGTACGTCACCGAACAGGGTTACCTGGTGCAAGGTTGGAGAACGGAGCGGTCGGACACGATCGAGATCCCGCATCTGCTGCTTGGTTTCCTCGAGCCCCATACATTCCTAGGGGCGACGCTCACCGATACCGGTCGGGGTACCTTCGCAGTGGCTGGCAAGCCCGTCACCGACGTCGGCACTCTCGACCGACTGGAAATGGCCGACGACGAGGCGGCGATCGAAGTGCCCAAGCGTGAGAGGACGTTCTACGGTGCAGCTGCGGCAAGGCGACTGGTCGGACCTATTTCAGCAGTGCCGCACTGAGGCTTTTCACCTCGAAGTCAGAGATGATTACGCGGTGCCGCTCGAGTCCGAGCCGTTTCGCCGTTTCCTCGCGAACCAGACTGACGATTACGCCTGGTTCGAGAGCTGGGACAAGCTGGTTCGGGGGATGACGGGCCGGGGTGTGGTGGTCAGCCGGGTTCGTGTGATTACCCTGCCGCACACCGATTACCAGAGATGGAGCCTGGTCGTCGCCGCAAGGAATGTCGCGGCGGGCGAGGACATCCGCTACCTACCGCGCCATCTCGCTGGTGAAGTGCCGCTGGATGATTGGTGGCTCATGGACAATGAGAAGGTGGTTTTCAACCTCGTCGATGACCGAAAGAAGTCGGCTGGCGTCGCGATAACGACCGATCCCCGCCTGGTTGAGCACTGCCAGGCCGTGAAGCGCCGGCTGTGGGCCTTGGCGACGCCGTACGCCGAATACGCGGCCAGCACAGCCGCGCAACGGGCCAAGTGACCGGAAGCGTCCAGGAAGCGAGGGAGGTACTCGGGCAACGGCTTCGGGAATTGCGCCGTGCCACTGGAATGTCCGGGCGCACCCTCGCCGAACTCGCGGGATGGCACGAGACCAAGGTCTCGAAGTTGGAGCACGGCACGCGCCCACCGTCCGAAGCCGACCTCCGGTCCTACTGCGAGATCCTCGGGGCCCCTGAGCATCTCCCCGACCTACTCGCCACACTCCGCAATATCGACAGCGCGTATGTCGAGTGGCGACGCGTCCTCAGCGCAGGAACCCGACGAGGACAGCATTCGCTGACACAGCTTGCCGAGCGAACGAAGGTGATGCGGATCTATCAGCCGTACGTCGTGCCGGGGCTTTTGCAGACTGCCGACTACGCCACGGCGATCCTGAGACAGGCGATCGACTTCTACCGAGTCCCCGATGACCTCGAAGATGGCGTCACCAAACGGATTGAGCGCCAACAGATTCTGTATCGCGGCAACCGGCGTTTCCACATCCTGATGGGAGAGCAGGCGCTATCGACAGGCGTCGCCGACGACCAGGTAATGACAGGCCAGCTGGATCGCCTTCTCGCCGTTCTCGGCCTACCCCGCGTGGCATTCGGAATCGTGCCGGCCACCGCCTATTGCCCCGCACCTGCGACGAACTTCGTCATGTACGACCGCAGCCTGGTCACAGTCGAAGGCGTCACCGCCGAACTCAAGGTGACCCAACCCCGAGAACTAACCCTCTACGGACGGGCATTCGACATCCTGGCCAAGCAGGCATTGACCGGCGAGGACGCGCGGCGCCTGATCAGCGCCGCACTTCGAAGGCGTCAGGAACCGCTAGATGGCGAAAAGGGTTCTCGGATGGCCGATTCTTGAGAGGCCCCGAGGGAGCGCGGTCGAGGTCCCGAAGTCGGAGAGGACGTTCTACGGTGCAGTTCCGAAGCAGTGACCCGGCGCTATGGGCGACCCTGTTCCGCGAGTGCGAGCGCGATGCGTTCCACCTGGAGACGCGGGACTCGTATTCGGTCCCGCACGAGGCCGAACGATTGCGCCGTTTCCTCAACGGTGAGCCCCCGCCCTACGTGAAGACTCCCTGGCAAGAGCTCATGCGGGAGACCACCGGGCGCGGTGTGCCGGTGACCAGGGTTCGGGTGGTCACGGTGCCGCACACCGACTATCACCGCTGGCTGCTGTCGGTTACCGGCTTCAACGTCGATGCTGGCGAGGACATCCGATATGTACCAAGGAATCTCGCGGGGGAAGTCCCGCCCGACGACTGGTGGCTGATGGACGGCGAGCGGGTTGTCTACAACCTGGTCGACGAACACGGCGGCCCAGCAGGAATCGCCATCACCGCCGACCGCCGCCTCGTGGAGTACTGCGAAACCGTGCGCCAACGACTTTGGAAACTGGCGACGCCCTACGCCGCCTACGCCGAGAGCCCGCACGTCCGGTTGTGAGTCGCTCGGTCATAGCGCTGTCTAGGAAGTGCGTTCCCGCCACGTGGCCCAGGGGTGATTAGAATCGCGATGAGACCAGCTTGTGGGGTCGGGGGAGGGTGAGAGTGTATGGACAGCAGTCGGTTTCGTGAGTGGCTCGGAAATTTGGTGCAGCTTGCGGGTGGACTGTTCGTCGGTGGAGTGATGGCTATTCGCGTCTACCCGATGATCGACTTCCGGCTTCGACGCGTATTCGGTACCGACACGCCGGAGCCCACTGGGGGCGGCATTGGAACCGCGGGCTATTGGGCGGCCTGGATCATTTCGTTCTGTGCGCTGGTCGCGATCGGGGTCGCGCTTTCCCGGGTCCGTCGTGTCCGGCTGTTGGGCGTGACAGCGACAACCTTCTTCGTGGTGTGTGGCATCGCGGTCTCATTGCTCTTCATCGCCTTCGACTTCGGCGGAGCGCCCCACCCGGATTGATCGCGATTAGTTTGGGCAGTGTGAGCCGTCTATCTGTGCAAACCACGGGAAGGATGGGCCATGGAAGCCAAGAATCTGGATGACTCCAATGGGATGCGGATTCAGCGGTGGGACAGTGTGACCGCGGTGCTCGGTCGGGATATCGATCAGGCGCCGGAAAGTGGTGGGCCGAGTCGGCATACGACTTGGCTTACCACGATCAATGCGGATGGGACGCCGCATGTCACTGCTGTCGGGGCGGTGTGGGTTGATGGGACGTACTGGTTCCAGACGGGGGACGGCACCCGGAAGGGCAAGAATGTTGCACGTGACCGGCGGTGTGCCATAAGCGTTACGGCGGACAGTTTCGATCTCGTCATCAACGGGACGGCTGAGAAGGTCACCGATCCGGATACGGTTCGACGGATCGCGGCCACCTGGGCCGAGGGTGGATGGCCGGTTGAGGTGGACGAATCCGGGATCGGGCTGACGGCACCGTTCAACGCGCCTGCGACCGGTCCGGCACCTTGGTACGTCTACCGAATCACGCCTCGGTCGGCGGTGTCGGTGTCCACGGTCGCGCCCGGCGGCACCACCCGCTGGACGTTTTGATCTCGTCGACCGGGGGTGTCAGCCTGCCAGTTTGTGCCCCCGGTCGGGTTCGAACCGACACTTGGTGGATTTTAAGTCCACTGCCTCTGCCAATTGGGCTACGGGGGCGTCTGGGTCAGACTACCGAGCCGTACGGTCGTGCTGGTAGCAGGTATTAGGGGGTGGGGGTGATCATGATGGGGGTTTGGACCGATAGCAGCAGGGATTGACTGGTGGAGCCGAAGACTTTCGAGGTGAAGCCGCTGCGGCCGCGGGTGCCCACCACCAGGAGCTGGGTGCTGGCGGAGAGGGTGAGCAGGGAGCGTTCGGGGGTGTCGTGGGTGGTTTCGCGGTCGATGCGGACGTTGGGGTAGCGCTCCTGCCAGCCGGCGAGGGATTCCGCGAGGACGTAGTCGTCGAGAGCGTCCATTTCGGGGTCGTCGGAGGAGCCTTCGGCGTGCAGGGCGATGACGGCCACGCCGCGGGCGGCGGCCTCGTCGAGGGCGGCGGCGATGGCGGGTTCGCTGATCTTGGTGCCGTCGACGCCGACGAGGATCGGGCGGGTGGCGAGATCGAGCGGGAGCGGAACGCCGTCTCGGACAACGACGAAGGGGCAGTGCGCGCGCCGAGCCAGCACCGAACTGACCGAGCCGAGCAGGGCGCGGCGCAGGGTGCCGCCGCCGCGGGCGCCACCGACCAGCATGCGCGCGGCATGGGTGCGCTCGAGCAGCGTGGGGATGATTGCGCCGGTGGCGAGTTCGGTGGTGACGGTGATTCCGGGCTCGGCCTTGGCGGCCTCCGTGGCGGCGGTTTCCAGCAGCCAGTTGGCGTGTTCCTCGAGCCGGCCGTAGTCCTCGGCGGTGAGGGTGGTGCCCAGGCCCAGCCCCTGATCGGGGGTGATCTCGAGGACGCGCAGCAGATGCAGGGGCGCGTGGTGCAGGGCGGCGGCGTGGGCGGCCCAGGCCACCGCGGAACCGGCCGATTCGTCCACCGCGACGATGACGGCATCCCCGTTCGACATGCTGCAGTCCTCTCCATCCGAATTGCGTGGCGCTGCTACGGGATAGCTGAGCGGTCGCTACCGACCCTACGCCGAAGTGCGCGCCGCGCCGTCGAGCGGCATGTTCACAACGGTCGCGCGAGTGTTGATTGCCCAGGTGCGGCGGGAGGAAACCCCGGGTCCGCGCCGAGGGGTGTACGGGACTCGGCACGGATCCGGGGCCGGGCTGTCGAAAAGCCCATACCGGCATCCTGATACCTCAACCGCACTCGAGGTCAAGCCGGGCGTAAGGCGCCCTCCGGCCAGAGCACCGTCACCGGCATGGCACGCGCGCGAGCGGTGGCCACCACGTCGGCGGTGCCGCCGAAACCGCGGGCGGGCAGGCCGTCCCACACCGCCAACAGTTCCTCGGCCTCGTCCAGCATGCGCAGGCTGCCGGCATGGTGAGCCGGGGAATCCGACTCCTCCCGATCCAGGGCGATGACACGGGAGGCTGCCGCGAGCAGCCGGTCGTAGTCGGCGTGATGGCTCGACGGCAGGCTGGCCCGATACCGGCGGGCCGGAATCACGGCCGTCAACAGCCCGCCCGCGTCCAGAATCGCCTGTGCGAACAGCGAATCCGGCCCATCGGCCAGACAGCTCACCCCCAGCAGCGGCGGCCCGCCCGGCCGGATGCGCAACGCCACCTCCAGCCGCAGTGCCCGATCCACCAGTGCGAGGGTGGCCGCGGGCAGGCCACGGTGCCCGGTGATGGCGACGCTCGTCATTGATCGTCTCGTCCGTAGAGGGTGGCGAGGGCATCGTCGAGTGCCCTGGCCTCGACGGTACGCGCGGGCAACCCGGCGCGGAATGTCCTGGCCAGGCGGGTGATTCGCTCGCTGTGATAGGTGAGCCCGACCATCAGCGCCTCGGCGGCGAGCGCGCAGCCGCCCTCGATGTCGCCGGAGCGCGCCAGCACCTGCGCGTGCTCGACCTGGGCCAGGGCGCGCGGCTTCTCCGCGGTCAGCGAGGCGTTCGCGTTCTGGAAGGCGATGTGCGCCGCGCGATGGTCGCCGAGCCGGGTCAGCGCACTGGCCTGGTAGCGGGCCGCCTTGGGGCCGTCGAAGACGAACACCCACGGCCACTGCGGTTCTCCGCGTTGCCGATCCACCAGTCGACCGGGGACCGCGCGGGCGCGCTCGGGGCGCTGCGGCGGGCCGAGCGACGGGTGGATCGGCAACGCGGAGAACC
>NZ_JBSGBY010000274.1:0-10895 GCF_053601505.1 Nocardia sp. NPDC004722 | reverse complement strand
GCGTGCTGTGGAGGGTCTGCCTCGGCCGCGTCATCGTAGCGGTGCAGCAGTTCTGGTGCACCAGCGAGGACTTCACCGAGACCGTAGCCATCGAGCCGCGACATTCATGCCTTAATGCGCATATCGGCGTATAGGTATCTCAGCCGTCGGACCGACGGCCGAACAGGAAGCCCGCGCCCAGGTATCCGGCCAGCGCCAGACCTGCGCACCAGGCCAGGGCGGTCGGTGCGGAATCCCCCACCGGGGTGTCCATGAGCAGTCCGCGCATGGTCTCGGTGACCGAGGTGACCGGCTGATGCTCGGCGAAACCGCGCAGCCAGCCCGGCAGCGTGTGCACCGGGACGAAGGCGCTGCTGACATACGGCAGGAACATGAAGATGAACATGAAACCGTTGGCCGCCTCCGGATTCGCCACCAGCAGACCCAGCGCTGCGGCCAGCCACGACAGGGCGAGGACGTAGCAGGCGAGCATCCCCGCGACCGCGAGCCAGCGCAGCGGATCGGTGGTCGGGCGGAAGCCGATGGCGACCGCGACCGCGATCACCAGTCCCGTGGTGATCAGATTGCGCAGCACGCTCTCGATCACATGCCCGGTGAGCACGGCGGTCCGCGAGACCGCCATGGCCCGGAAGCGGTCCACGATGCCGGTGTGCATATCGCTCGCCACCGCCACCGCGGTGCTACCCGACCCGAAACCCGCGCACAGCAACAGGATTCCCGGTACCACGTAGTCGATGTAGGAGCCGCCCACATTCATCGCGCCGCCGAAGACGTAGACGAACATGAGCAGGATGGTGACCGGGACGGCGAAGGTCATGATCATGGTGTCCGGGCTGCGCAGGGTGCGGCGCAGATTGCGGCCCACCATGGCGGCGGAATCCTGGGCGGCATAGGTCAGGGTGCTCATCGCACGGCCTCCTTCTGTGCGGCACCGGTCAGGGCGAAGAAGACATCGTCGAGATCCGGTGTGTGGATCGACAATTCGCCGATGCTCACGGCGTTGTCGTCGAAATGGTCGAGCAGTCTGCGCAGCTCGCCGACGCTGCCGTCCGAGGGCACCTGCAACGCCAGCTGCTCGGCGTCCACCTCGCCCCTCGGCAGCGCCCGCGCGGCCGCGGCCAGCCCGTGCTCGTCGGCGAAGGCGAGGCGGATGTGGCCGCCGGGCACCAGCCGCTTGAGCTGCTCAGCGCTGCCCTCGGCGACGATGCGGCCGCCGTCGAGCACCGCGATGCGATCGGCCAATTGATCGGCCTCCTCCAGGTATTGGGTGGTGAGGAAGATGGTCACGCCGTCGGCGACCAGGCCCCGGATCACCCGCCACAGTTCCCGGCGGCTGCGCGGATCCAGACCGGTGGTGGGCTCGTCGAGGAAGACGATGCGCGGCTGCCCCATCAGACTCATGGCGATGTCGAGGCGGCGGCGCATGCCGCCGGAGTAGGTGCCCGCCCGCTTGCCCGCGGCCTCGGCGAGTTCGAACTGTTCCAGCAATCGCGTTGTGCGCCTGGTGGTTTCCCGCGAGCCCAGGTGCAGCAGCCGGCCCATCAGCCGGAGGTTCTCCGCGCCGGTGAGCACCTCGTCGACGGCCGCGAACTGGCCGGTCACGCCGATCAGGGCCCGGACCGCGTCCGGTTCCCGCAGCGGATCATGGCCGCCCACGCGCACCACTCCCCCGTCGGGCCGGTTCAGCGTGGTGAGGATGCGGACCATCGTGGTCTTGCCCGCGCCGTTGGGGCCGAGCAAGGAGAACACGGTCCCGGCGGGCACGACCGCGTCGATGCCGCGCAGCACCGGCCGGTCGCCGAAGGATTTGGTGAGCCCGGAAACCTCGATGGCCGGGCCGGGTGCGGATGCCGACATGGCAACTCCATTCGAAAACTGTTTATGTCGTACACTCTGTTTATAGAGTACACAGTTTTCGATGTGGCGCAAGATAGGGTTCGAGGCGACGACAGGAGGTCCGAGTGAAGACGCCCGACGAGCAGGTCCTGCCCAAAGCGGTGAAGCTGATGTGGGATCTGGAAGGCGCGGGCAACCGCGGACCCAAGCGCGGCATGAGCCTGGACCAGATCCTCGACACCGCCATGGCGATCGCCGACTCGGAGGGCTACGCCGCCGTCTCCATGGCGCGCATCGCCAAGGAGCTCGGCTTCACCACGATGTCGCTCTACCGCTACGTCGACAGCAAGGACACCCTCGTCGAACTCCTGCACGACCGCATCTTCGACATCCGGCCCGACCTGCCCGACAACGATTGGCGCGCCGCGATGGAAGCCTGGGCCTGGGCCGAATTCCGGGCCATCCGCGCCCACGACTGGTGGCTCGACATCCCCATGACCTCGCCCCCGCTCGGTCCGAAGAACATGGCTTGGCTGGAGTCGGGGATGACCGCGCTGTCCTGCCTGGCCGTCCCGGAAGCGCTCAGACTCCAACTGCTGCTGAATCTTTCGATCTACGTCATCGGCCGCACCCGGTTCCTGCGCGACACCATCCAGCCGGAGAACGAGGACCTCGACTACGGGGCCGTCCTCACCGCGGTCCTCGATCCCGCCCGGTTCCCCGCGCTCACCAGCGCGATCACCAATCGCGCCTTCGACGATGACGATGTGAACTGGGAGGAGGCCGACTTCAGCTTCGCGCTGGACCGGTTGCTGGACGGCTATCAGGTCTTCCTCGACAGGCTCGCCGGGAAGTGACGCGGGTCTCGGCAATCACGCTGGCCGGTAACGGAATCGGTCCCGGTGTCAAGGCTTCGTAAACACTGCGATAACCGCCGCTCGTCGCCTTGACCTGGGGTGTTCCCGCGCGTCACCATGTGCGCACGGCCACCCGATCGGGCGTCCGCGAAGCCGGGGGAAGCCCTTCTCGCAATTTCGTGGCGTCCAAAAGTTGGTGCGGTGGCCGCGTTTTGATCGAGGAGTTCGCCATGGCCAGCATCGCCGTCCCCATCCGAGCCGCGCTCGCCGCGGCAGCCATGGTTCTCCTGCTGGCCGGCATGGTCGCCGCGTTCGTCTACGGCGCGGTGCCAGCCGTGGCCGGACCGGCCGGACCGGCGATCGTGCAGGTGCACACCGACACCCCGGCCACGCTCCCGGCGTGCACCGAAATCACCGAGGACAGTGTGAATCCCGCGTGTGTGGACGCGCCCACGGACCCGGTTCCGGCGAACTCGACGCCCGACGACCAGCGTTGACCAGCCCCGCCGCCAGCAGCGCGGCCGGGACGAACAGCGCCGCGACGCAGGCCGCCAGACCGAGCCAGCCGCCTGCCGCGTAGGCGAGGCCCGCGGCGCTGCCGATGACGGCGCTGCCCAGGTAGTAGGCGAACATGTAGAGAGATGCTGCGGCGCCGCGGTTTTCGGCCAGCGTCCCCACCCAGGCGCTGGCCACGGTGTGCGCGCCGAAGAATCCGGTGGTGAACAGCAGGATGCCGATCAGCACGGTGGCCAGTTGGTCGGGGATGGTCAGCAGCACACCGAGGGCCATCAGGGTCAGGGCGGCGACCAGGATCCGGTGGTGGCCGCGGCGATCCGCGAGCCGCCCCGCGTAGGCGGAGGCGGCCGTGCCCGCGAGGTAGAGCACGAACACCGAACCCGCCAGGGCCGCGGGCAGTTCGAACGGCCGGTGGGTGAGGCGGTAGCCGAGGTAGTTGTAGACCGACACGAAGCTACCCATCAGCAGGAAGGCCAGCCCGAAGAGGGCGAGCAGATCCCGGTGGCGCAACTGCCGCGCGAGATCTCCGGCGAGAGTGCCGAATCCGGCCGGGCGCGGGGTGAATCCGCGCGACGGCGGCAGCGCCCGCGCGAACCACACCGTGCACAGCGCGGCCGCCAGCGATACCGCCACCTCGGCCCACCGCCACGACGTCAGTCCCAGCGCGATCGAGGGAATCAACCGCCCCGCGAGCCCGCCGATCGTGGTCCCCGCGATATAGACCCCCATCGCCGCACCCAGCCCGGCCGCCCCGACCTCCTCGGCCAGATACGCCATGGCCACCGCGGGCACCCCCGCCAACGCGATCCCCTGCACCGCGCGAATCACCAGCAGCACGTCCAAGCTCGGCGCCAACGGCAACAACAGCCCCAGCCCCGAGGCCAGCACCGCCGACCCGACCATCACCCGCGTCCGCCCCACCCGCGCCGCCAGCACCCCCGCCGGAATGATGGCCAGCGCAAGGAAACCGGTGGTCAACGACACCGCCAGCGCCGCATGCGCGGGCGTCGCCCCGAATGCGGCCGACAAACTCGGCAACAACGACTGGGTGCTGTACATCGCGGCGAACGTGGTCAGCCCGGCCGCGAAAAGCGCAATGGTGACCCGCTTCTCGTGTGGTGTCCGCGCTCGAGCAAGGGCCGCGGACTCCTGGAGGCTGGTCATCGGGTCCTCTCCGAGGGAAGGGGTGTGCGAAGTCCAGGGTGGTGCGCCGCCGCTTAGAACGGAAATGCATGATTATCTTGATGCTCATGCAGCAGCGGCATATAGCGAGGAGGCGGGGTGCTCGGCGGGGATCTGGAGTGGTTCACGACACTCGCGGAGACGGAGAATGTGTCGGCGGCCGCGGAGCGGCTGCATCTGGCGCAGCCGACGCTCTCGCGGATGCTGGCGCGGCTCGAGCATCGGCTCGGGGTGACGTTGTTCGATCGGCACGGCAAGCGGCTGCGGCTCAACGACTACGGTCGCCTCTACTACGAACATGCTCGTCGCGCCCGCGCCGAACTGCACGCGGGTGAGCAGGCGGTCGCCGATCGCGCGAATCCGGCGAAAGGGATGGTGCGGCTGTCGTTTCTGCATTCCTTCGGCGGCAATCTGGCGCCGCAGTTGATCGGCGACTTCCGGCGGACGGCGGGGCGGGTCGACTTCACGCTGTATCAAGGCGCGGCCGAGGTCATCACCCGGCAGGTCCTCGACGGGGAGGCCGATCTGGCGCTGGTGTCGCCGCGGCCGGGCGCCGCCGGGATCGGCTGGCGCACCCTGCTGAATCAGCCTGTGGTGCTGGCGGTTCCGGCCGATCACCGGCTGGCCGGGCAGCGCCAGGTGCGGCTGGCCGAGCTCGCCGACGCCGAATTCATCGCCATGCACCCAGGATTCGGCATGCGCCGGGTATTCGACGAACTGTGCGCCGCCGCCGGGATCGGGCCACGCATCGCCTTCGAATCCAGTGATCTGGTGACCGTGCGCGGTCTCGTGGCGGCGGGGCTCGGCGTCGCGCTGGTGCCCACCGAGCAGCCGCTGCCACCCGGGGTGGCCGAGGTGCCGCTGGCCGACGCGGGAGCCTCCCGAGACGTCGGGCTGATCTGGTCGGCGACCGCGACGCCCGCCGAGGCGGTACGGCGTTTCCGCGACTTCGCCACCGACTGGGCGGCCCGCCGCCAGACTCGCTGAATCCACCACAACTCAGCCGCCACGCGTGCCGGGTCGGCCGCGCTCGCCCAGGTCACGCGTCGCGCACTGTTACGGTGGCCGAAGGTAACTGACCGATGACTCAGACTCCCGGGAGCGGCCCGTGCAGCGGTATCGTCCGGTCCTCGACACCCTCGGCGCGAGCCTGGCCGCCGCCGTCGCGTGCCTGGCGCTCATCGTGCCCGTCGACACCGGCTGCGCCGCCGACTCCTCGGCACTGCAGATGACGCTGCTGACCATCACCGTGCCGCGCGCCACCGCCGCGGGCGCGGTCGTCGCGGTCCTGACCGCGGTCTGCGTCACCATGTTCAGCACCCGCGCCGCCTGGGGCACCGCCGCGGTCGCGGCCCTGATCCTGGCCACCGACCATCTCCTGGTGTCCTCGACCTCGACCAGCCTGGCCACCGCCAACTTCATCGACTCGCTCACGGCGGGCGTGCTGCTGGGTGCCGCCGGGGCCGCCGCACTCCAATATCGGCCGCCCGCACTGGGTTATCTGTTCGGGGCGTTGACCGGCATCCTGGTCGGCGACCACCTCGAGAACATCACCGGGAGCGGCACCCGGTCCCTGCTCGAACGGGCCTTCATGGACCTCCCGCCGAACTGGCTGACCATCCCCGCCCTCGTATTGCTCACCATTTGCTGTTTGACCTGCCGTCGCCCCGGGGCGTATCCGACCACGCTGAATCTGCCGTTCGGTCCGGTCCTGGCCGCGGCCGTCGTGATCACCACCATCACCATCGTCTCCGAACGGCTGGCACCGTCCTCGGCGAGCGCGGCCGCCATCGCGGCCGGGGTGCTCGCCATCGCGGCGGCCACCTTCCTGGGCGCGCTGCTGCTCCCCGGCCGCGACGGAGCCCTCACCCTGCTCATGATGGCGCTCGCGGCCAGCGGCACCTCCATCAGCTATGGCGTGCAACATCATTGGCAGATCGGTCCGATGCTGCTGGCCGTGACGCTCGGACTGGGCGCGGGCCTGCTCCGCCCGGCCCCGCTCGCGGCCGCCGCCGCGATCCTCGCCCTCGGCCTGTTCGACCTGGTCACGCCGTCCGCCGGTGACACCGGAGCCGGAGTCGCGTTTCTCGGCAGTTGCGCGGTGGCCGCCGTCGCGGGTTACGGCTTCGGCGCGATCACCACCCGCACCGCGCCGGGAACCATTCTCCCCCTGGGCATCCTGCTCATCCCCTCGGCCGCGCTGACCCTGGGGTATCGGGTCTGCGGTCCCAACCCGTGGTCGCACGATGCCGACGCCGCCACGAGCGATCGGCCCGCCTGGTTCGCCCTCGCGCTCGGAATCTGCGCACTGCTGGGCATTCTCGGCCTGCGCCGCCTGCGCCCCGAGCCCGCCGAAGCCACCGACTCCTAGGACAGCCGATACAGCCACACCCGCGGATCGGCGGGTTCGCCGGTGGCGGTCCAGCCGTAGGAGTGGCCGATGCCGTCGGCGTGATATTGATGCAGGTAGGTCCGCAGGTCGGTGCGCTGCGCATTGCCGGAGACGATGCCGCGCAGCACGATCGCGGTGAGGTCATAGCCCTCGACCGCGAAATTGCCCGCGTCCTCGCCGGTCGCGGCCTTGTAGTCGGTGAGGAAGCGGTTCGTCGCGGGCGCACACGAGCAATCCACGATCGTGCCGGGCCCGGCCGAGCCCGCGGCATTGCGGAACGCCGGATCGTAGTCACCGTCGCCCAGCACGAAAGGCGCTGTGACACCGGCACTTCGGAGTCTGGTCAGCAGATCGCCGGCACGCTGGGGATAGCCCGAGTAGAAAACCGCGTCCGGATGCGCCGCCGCGATGGCCTGCACCGCCGCGGCCGGATCCGCGCCCTTGTCGATGCCGACCTGGCACTCCGGCAGGGCGGCCTTGCCCAATCCGTCGACGACCGCCGGTGTCAGCGCGATCTCGTAACCGTCGATATTGTCGCGGACCACGCAGACTCGCGAATAGCCCGCCGTCGCCAGATAGCGGCCCAGCGCCGGGCCCTGCACATTGTCGTTGGCCACGCCCCGGAAGAACCCGGACCACCCCTGCTGTGTCAGTACCGGATGCGAGGCCACCGGCGAGAGGAACGGCAATCCCGCGTCGTCGAGGATATTGCCCGCCCCGATCACCTCCTGCGACAGTGCCGGGCCGATCACCGCCACAATGGATTTGTCCGCGGCGATCTTGCGGGCCATCTGCGCCGCTGTGGTCTGGTCGCCGCCGGTGTCGAACTGCTTGATCGTGACCGGGCAGACGCGGCCCCCGCCTTGCAGGAACTGGGCGACAGCCAGTTTCACGCCGCCCAGAATGCTGTCGCCCAGCGCGGAGTTGTCGCCGGTGAGCGGCAGCGCCGCCGCGATGGACACCGGCGCGCAGGGCAGGCGTCCATCGTTCACCGGATCCTCCACCGAGGCGGGGGCGGCCAGGCTCCTGCCCTGCATGTCGATCTGGACGAGCGGATCGAACCCGGTGAGGACTGCGGTCTGCGGCAGGTCCCCGATGGCCGGATGGGCCACCTTTGGCGGCGGCGGTGCGCCGGAATCGTGTGCCGTCCAGATGATTCCGGCGGCGACGGCCACCGCGACCGCGGCGGCGGCCGCACCCGCGGCCAGCCAGCGGCCGCGACGGCGGGACGGCGAATTCACCTGTAGCCGTGAGGTATCCACCTCGGTCAGGTCACCGGGGTCGGGCCGGGTCGCCACCAGCGCGGTGGTACCGCCCGACGCGTGCGCTCCGTCCGCGCGAGAAGCCATCGAACGGGTCGGCTCCGACCGGCCGACGACCGTTTCACGCGGCGGCAGGGTGGACTCCGAGACGTCCGAAAGCGCCTGGGCCGCAGCCTCGGCGAAGGCCCGGCACGATTCGAATCGCGTGTCCGGGCGTTTGGCCAGGCCGCGGGCGAGGACCGCGTCGAGGGCGGCGGGCAGTTCGGGGCGGCGGTCGGTCAGCTTCGGCGGTGGCTGCTGCAGGTGACCGGTGATGACGGCGGCCACCGTCTCGGACTGGAACGGGGTCGACCCGGTGAGCAGCCGAAACAGCGTGCACGCCAGCGAATACTGATCCGACCGGTGATCCAGCGGCGCGCCCGACAGCTGCTCGGGAGAGGCGTAGGTGATGGTCGCGGCCAGCATCCCGGTGCGGGTGATCTGCGCCGAATCGTCGCGCAGCCGCCCGATCCCGAAGTCCGTCAACAGGATCCGGCGCTCCTGCCCCGCGGGCGGGCGGGTCAGCAGGATATTGGCGGGCTTCACGTCACGGTGCACCACGCCCATCGAATGCGCGTAGTCCAGGGCTTTCGCCGTCTCGGCGATGATGTGCACGGCCTCGTCGGGCGGGAGCGTGAACGGATCCAGCGCGGAGGCGTCCCCGCCGTCGACGTATTGCATGGCGATCCACAACCGCCCGCCCTCGACCCCGCGATCGTGCACCGTCACGATATTCGGGTGATCGAGCCGCGCGATCAGCTCGGCTTCCCGCTCGAACCGGGCGCGAGTCTCCTTCTCCGAGGCCAACTCCCGAGCCAGCACCTTGATCGCGATCAGCCGCGGCAGCCGCGGATGGCGGCCCAGATAGACCTCCCCCATCCCGCCCCCGCCGAGCCGCCGCTCGATCAGATATCCAGCGAATTCCTCGCCCGCACGCACCATTCGGCCCCTCGCACACAAAAACCCTTCGCACCCTACCGCTTCCAGCGCGCATCCCGCTCCCCCCAGTACTGTCACCGGCCTGCGTTACCGTCGCGTCCATGATGAGAGTTCCGGTACGGATGGATATCGTGGGCGCGGCCCAGACCATCGGGGCGGCACGAACATTCGACTGGACATGGACCTCGACGGACACCGCACGCTTCGCGGCCGCTGCGGGGTGGGCCGAGCCGGATCGGATCCCGGAGACGGGCGAACACGCCCGCTTCTCGCGCACCGGGTTGCGGGTGTGGGATCCCTCGGCGATCTTCTGGCACGATGACGCCGGACTGCGCCAGATCCACGTCCGGATCTCCGACAGCCCGAATCACTTCCAGCCGGAGCACACCGAACTACTGGCCGAGGCACTGGATTCGGCGACCACCCTGCTCACGGAGGCGCTCGGTACCCCGACCCTCTCCTCGATCGGGGCCGACGCCGGGCCCGCATGGGAATTCGACGGGGTGCTGATCGGACTCACCACCGTCCGCGACACCGTCGAACTGATGCTGGTGAACCCACGGGCACAACGGTTCTGGGACGAACGTCGCGCCCGCCGCGCACTGCTGCGAGCCGGACTGACCGACTGGGACCGATACGCCGAAGCACTGGCCGACTACCTGCGGGATGTGTACTCCGATTCCATCCTGATCGTCGAAGCGCCCGGCGGGTTGTACGCGCAGTTCGCCAAGAACGACGATACGGTGTACGCCGAACTGAGTGCCTCAGCTTTCCTCGAGCCGGACCGGCGCTACGGCCGCGAGGTCGAAGCGCGGCTCGCCGCCGAAGGGTGGGTGCAGCCGGACCCGTCCTCGAACTGGAATCGCAGCTCCCCGAATCCGATCCGCAGCGCCGACTACAGCCGGCTCGCAGGGCAGGTGGTGACCGGTCTGCGGGCCATGGGGGCGGCGGCGCCGACCGAGTTGAGCGCCAAGGGCTGGCGCGCGAACAACCGCGACCTCGATACGACGCCACTGCGGTGCGCGGACGACTCGCCATGGGTCCCGGTGCGCACCCACGGTTCACACGAGGTATCCGCGCAGACACGACGGCGGTCGTCGTGCGACGAACTGGAATCGGATGTGCCGGGCACCCTCGCGGTGATCGCGGCGGCATCGACCTTCGAGTGGACATGGACCGGCGCCGACGTGCGGCGCTTCGCCGAACATGCGGGCTGGCAGCGGATTTCGGACCTGAAACGCGACCGGATGATCTACGCGCGGACCGGTCTCGCGCTGAGCGATCCGCAGGTCATCTTCTGGCTCGACGGCGACACCCTCGAGCATGTCCAGGTCACCATCAGCTCCGACGTCTCCGATTACGACCTCGAAAGCGATTCCTACGCTTACCTGAAGGACGAGCTGGAACTCACCATGCGCGACGCCGTGCAGGGCCTACGGGAGGCGCTGGGCGACCCGATCCACGGCACCTTACGGTTCGGCAAGAATCTGTGCTGGGAATTCCCTCGCGTCACGGTCGGGGTCGTCCACGATCACTACTCGATCGTGCTCGAACTCAACGGGCCGGCGAATCGGGAGCACAGTCGTCGAATCTCCCTGCGCCACGCGATCGAACAGGTCGAACGCACGGCCTGGAATCAGGCGACCGAGGACCTGGGCGCGATTATCGCCGCCCTGCCCAGCGGATCCGAACTCACCGTCGCCGGCGCCGACGGCATGTCGGCACACTTCACCGCCCGGCCCGCAGCGCTCGCACTCGAACTGCGGTTCCCGAACGACGCGCCACAACTCGACGACAGCACCGCGCGACACATGGCCGGATACCAGGGCTGGACACCGCCGTCCGACGCCCACCCGCGCTGGTGGAAAAACC
>NZ_JBSGBY010000273.1:0-10896 GCF_053601505.1 Nocardia sp. NPDC004722 | reverse complement strand
CGCCGCCGAACTCCTGGACGTGCTCGGCGAACGCTTCACCCTCACCGAGGACGGCCGCGCCGGCACGCCGGCCGCCGCGCCCAGGTACGCGTCGCGATCCTCGAACAGCCGCGACCAGCCGGTGCGCACGAGCGCCACGTCGCCCGATCCCGGTTGCGTCCCTGCGTGTTTCGCGGCTGCTCGCAGATCCTCGACGGTGATCTCGTAGCCGCCGGGCAGCGTGTCGACCCCGTGCACGCGGGCCACGTCCAGCAGCACCCCGCGGCGCAGCAGGCCGGGCAGGTGTTCGGCACCGTGCTCGTGGAACACCCCGCCGCGCTGGGCGTGATCGGCCGCGACGCCGCCGTGCAGGAGGCCCTCGTGGCTGACATGGCTGAGCGCGTCGATATGGGTGCCGACATGCCCGCCGGTCACGATGATCTCGTTGGCGGCCGAACCGCCGTCGGACCGCACCATGTCGCCGTGGCGGCGGATCAAGGTCATCCGGAATCCGGGATGGTTGGGCGAGCAGGGCATGCCGGTGAAGAACGGCTGGCCCAGCTCGATCAACTCGACTCCGCGGGAGACGGCTTCCAGCAGTGGATTTCGAGGTGTCATCGGATCACTCCCGTCGCGCGCAGCCGTGTCAGTTCCGGATCGTCGACGCCGTAGGCGGCCAGCACCTCGGCGGTGTGCGCGCCCAGCGGGGGCCCGCTCCAGCGGATGCCGCCGGGGGTGTCCGAGAGCCGGAACAGGATGTTCTGCATACGGATCGGGCCCAGTTCGTCGTCGGGCACGGTGACGATCGCTTCGAGTGCGCGGAACTGGGGATCATCCACGATGTCGGCGGCGGTGTAGACCGGCGCGATCGCGGCCTCGGCCTGTTCGAAGGCGCGCAGCACCTCGGCGGTGGGCCGTCGCGCGATCCAGGAGCCGACCGCGGCGTCGAGCTCGTCGGCATGCGCGGCGCGCCCGGCCCCGGTGGCGAACCAGGGCGCGCTGAGGAATTCGGGTCGGCCCACCAGCCGCAGCACGCGTTCGGCGATGGATTGCGCGCTGGTGGAGACCGCGACCCAGCCGTCGTCGGCGGTGCGGTAGATATTGCGCGGGGCATTGTTGGCGGAGCGATTGCCGGTACGGCGCGGCAGCTCGCCGAGCTGGTCGTAGGCGAGGATGTGGGGGCCCAGCAGCGTCAGCAGCGGCTCGACGATGGCCAGATCGATCTGCTGGCCGTGGCCGTCGCGGTCGCGGGCGCGCAGCGCGGTCAGGACGGCGAAAGCGGTGGTGAGCGCGGCGATTCCGTCGGCCAGCCCGAACGGCGGCAGGGTGGGCGGGCCGTCGGGGTCGCCGGTCATGGCCGCGAAACCGCTCATGGCCTCGGCCAGCGTGCCGAACCCGGGCCGATGCGCATAGGGACCGAACTGCCCGAAACCGGTCACCCGGGCCAGCACCAGGCGCGGATTGTGCTGCCGCAGTGTGGAATACCCGAGTCCCCACCGTTCCAGGGTGCCCGGCCGGAAGTTCTCGATCACCACATCGGCGTCGGCGGCCATGCGGCGGAACAGCTCCTGGCCGTCGGGGGTGCCCAGGTGCAGGGTGATCGACTTCTTGCCGCGCCCCAGCATCTTCCACCACAGGCCCACCCCGTCGCGCGCCGCTCCGTGGCCACGCACCGGATCCCCGCTCGGATGCTCGATCTTGATCACCTCCGCGCCGAAGTCGGCCAGCATGGTGGCGGCCAGTGGGCCCGCGAACAGTGTCGCCGCGTCGATGACCCGGATTCCCGAGAGTGGACCGGTCATTGCTGAACTCCTAACCTGGCCAGCGTGTTTCGCAGTGCGAAACTATGGCAATGGTACAGACGTTGACTACCAGCGAATCCTACTGCCATGATCGGCGTATTGGTAAAGATGTTTCGCACAAGGAAACTGGAGTCAGTCGTGGTGGAGATCGATCTGCTGATCCGGAACGCTCGTGTCGTCCGTCCCGGGGCGCCGGACGCCGTCGAGCCGGAACACCTCGACATCGCGATCACCGCGGGCGTGATCACTGCTGTCGCACCGGGGATTTCGGCGGCCTCGGCGAGCGAGGTGGTCGATGCGCAGGGGCGGCTGGCCTTTCCGGGCGTGGTCGACGCACACCAGCACTGGGGGATCTACTCGGAGCTGTCCGACGACACCGTCACCGAGAGCCGCGCGTGCGCGCAAGGGGGTGTCACCACCTCGATGAGCTATCTGCGCACCGGCCGTTACTATCTCAATCGCGGTGGCTCCTACCGGGACTTCGTGCCCGAAGTGCTGAACCGCATGGCCGGGCGCTCCTACGTCGACCACGCCATCCACCTCGCGCCCATGACACGCGAGCACATCGACGAAATCCCTTACCTGATCGAGGAATTCGGCATCACCTCGTACAAGATCTTCATGTTCTACGGTGGACACGGACTGCACGGCCGCGCCGGCGATCAAGCGGAGTTCCTGATGATCCCGCCGGAGGAACGCTACGATCTGGCGCATTTCGAATTCGTCATGCGAGGACTGCGGCGGGCGCGCGAGCGCTTCGGAGAGGTCGTCACCCTGTCGCTGCACTGCGAGACCGCCGAGATCATGGCCGCGTACACCGAACTCGTGGAACGCGAAGGTGTGCTCACCGGGCTGCGCGCCTACAGCGCCTCGCGCCCCCCGCATTCGGAGGGGCTGGCGGTCACCACCGCTTCGTATCTGGCGCACGAAACCGGCTTTCCCGCCATCAATCTGCTGCACCTGTCGTCGGCCAAAGCCGTGGACGCGGCGCTGCGCATGGCGAAGGCGTTCCCGCACATCGATTTCCGGCGTGAGGTCACGATTGGGCACCTGCTCGCCGATGTCGATTCCGCGCACGGCATCGGTGGCAAGGTGAATCCGCCCCTGCGGGAGCGCGCCGACGTCGAGGCGCTGTGGCGGCACGTGCTGGCCGGTGAGATCGACTGGGTGGTCAGCGATCACGCCTGCTGCCGCGACGAGCAGAAGTTCGGCGCCGATCGGCAGGACGTCTTCCTGGCCAAGTCCGGGTTCGGCGGGGCCGAATACCTGCTGCCGGGCCTGGTCGGCGAAGGCCTGAAGCGCGGGCTCAGCCCGCAGCACATCGCGCGGCTCACGTCCTGGAACCCGGCCCGCCGCTATGGACTGACGAGCAAGGGTGACATCGCGGCGGGCTTCGACGCCGACATCGCTCTGCTCGACACCGGCGCGACCTGGACCGTGCGTGCCGCCGATTCCGAATCCGCCCAGGAATACACGCCTTTCGAGGGCTTCGAAATGACAGCGCGGGTCGACACCGTCTTCCTACGCGGCCAACGCATCCTCACCGACGGTCACATCACGGGCGAACCCCGCGGCCGATACCTACGCCGGGCTTGAGATCACTCGGCGCTCAGAACAGTTCCCCGGGGTACCTTCGGCTGAACGCGCATGCCGGTGCGAGGCGTTCGAGCGTGCTGACCCAGCGTAGGTTCAGGGTCGGGCCGGGCGGCCACAGCGCTGCGTGAACCCTTCCCGACAGCCGCTGCGCAGTACCGAGAATTGGTAATCGCCCCGTCCGCGAAGTCCATTGTGGCACAGGGTATTACTGCATGCGGCCGAGTTGTGACGTTGGCGCGACGTCACGATAGGCTGGTGATTTCGTCGAGGGCGTCTCGCGCGGTAGCGAGGAACTTCCGCTGCACATCCAGATAGGCCCAACCGGCCGCTTCGGTTGCTGCACGTCGTGCAGTGGAATCGGTCTCGCCGTCAGGGGCCTGGGCGGCTTCGCGTACTTCCCTGATGACCTTGGCAAGGGCATCGATCAACTGTTGTGCTGCCTGGGCGACCTGGGGTGGTCCTTCGAGTATCACCTTGTATGAGAGGTGCTCGGCGTGCTTGAAGTGCTGGCGAATCTCGGTCAGGCGAGCCTGGTCTGCAGGGATCGATTCGGAGGTCACTAACAATTCGCGGAAGTATTGCTGGTTGGCTCGATCGGCGGTATTCGATGCTGTGATCAGATCGAGGTAGGCGGCCAGGCGATGTTCTCTCCGCCACCGCATGTGCTCAATCTGTAGCTCCCGAACATCATTATCCCGCTGGAAAAGGTCCTGTCGGGTTTGCTGTCGCTCGATCGCGGCCTGCCGACGAGTCTCGGTCCGTGCTCCGATGTATGCCGTCAAGGCCACACCCAGCACGGTGCCCAGGACTCCGACTCCGGCTACGAGAACGCTGATCATCGGATCCCCCAAGTGCATTGATTGACAGGAGGCTGTAGAGAGTCGAGGCGGCGGTGCGAGGTGCCAGTGGACCGCTTCTAGGCTCAGCCCACGACGGCTGCCGTTGTGACCCCCGGATTCTTGCCTCGATTGTCGTCCAAGGACATCGACCTGCCGGGCGTTTCAATGGTCGCATTTGCCGCTGGTTTGCCATACTGATCAGTGCCTCGGCATGATGGGCGTCATGCGCACCGCTTGGAAGCTCCCGGCAATCGGCTCGGCCGCACTGACCACGATCCTCATCGGTTCCGGCGCAGCCGCCAATGCCGAACCCAACCCCGGTTTCGCGTTCGCGTACCGGGAAGCCTGCGAAATCATCGCGAACGGCGGCGGCCCCGGCTCCGCAAGCGTCGCCCTCAGCAACAAATATGGCTTCCCCGCCGAGATCGCCAACCAAATCGTCATCGACTCCGGCTGCGCGTACTGATCCCTACACCAAACAATCCACCAACCGCCTTCGATCGACCGCGCCCCCTCGTATCAGCCGTCGGTTGCGATGAGGAGGGCGAGGTAGTGGTGGGCGAAGAGGTAGGCGTCGCCGGGCCAGCGAGCTGAGAGGTAGTTGCGGTCGGAGACCGTGAAGGCTGGGGTGTCGTCGGTGGCGGTACCGCGGCGCACGAGTTCGGTTGGGCCGCGCTGGAATTGCGCTCGCGGATCGGTGAGAGCGGCCTTGACCTCGTCTTCGACGTAGGCGGGATAGGTGCGGTAGTAGCGGCCCAGACGCCAAGCGGTCAGGAAGTAGGCACTGCGTTCCATGTACTTCGGAAGGCACGTGGTGCGCCGATCGGCCAGCACGCTGCGGCCGGTCGCAGGGTCCTGCGCGCGGGCCAGCACCAGTACCCCGTGGCAGATGGCGCCGACGGGCCGTTCCAGCGCCCAAAACTTGGCGATCTGCTCGTGCAGGACCTCGGACCCGAGGTATTGACGCATGCCGGGGGCGTGACCGCCGGGCAGGACCAAGCCGTCGAATTGCTCGACCTCGAGATCCGACCAGGCCGTGGTGGCACGGAATTCCGGAGATTCGGTGAGCTCACGGTAGAACTGCTTCGGCTCGTCCTCGGCGCCCAACTGCCCGAACAACACCCCGGTCAACAGCCGAGGATCCGCCTGCGGCACGGTCCCGGCGCGCTCGGTGGCGAAGACGACGTCATGTCCCGCGTCGGTGAGTATCCGCCAGGGCACGGCGACCTCGGTGACATCGAAATCCGTGTCGGGTACGGGCATCAGCACGCGCATGACAGCATCCTCGCAGGGTGCCATCGTCGATGCGAGAGATTACTCCGGTGGCGGTGGTTGCAATCTGGTACCCGGGTGGCGGGCGTGGAAATCGGCCAATGCCACCGGGGTGACCTGGGTGCCGACGAAGTCGATGCTGGTCAGATCATGGCGTTCGAGAGTCGGCAGGATCGCGTCGGTGACCGGTGTGTCGCGCAAGCTGAGCGTGTTGACCGTGATGTCGTGCAGCAGTGCGGCGACGAGTTGGTCGGTGCCGCCGCTCAGATGGATCCCGAGATTCTCGAGGCGATGCGGGAGTCGGCCTGGACCTGCGACTCGAGTCGCGCTTAGCTGTAGATCGCGCAGCGTCGCAGACAACGGCCCGTCGAGCCGGATGGCATCTCGGCCGCTGAGGTTCAGCGCGGTGATCCGGGGCGCGGCGTCGGACAAAACCGCTTGGCCCCATGGATGATTCGGCAGATTGCTGATCTGTAGGTGGGTCAGCGCGTCGAGGTGGGCGCCGCCGCCGAGGTGGAAGTCGTCGCCGTCCGACAGGTACAGGCGCAGATGCCGGAGCTGCGGAAAGCGGGAGAAGGCTGCCAGCGCATCGTTGCCGAGCGTGCACCTCCGGTGCTCGATGACCTCCACGGCGGGCAGCTCCGGCACCGCGGACAGCATGGCGTCGTCGAACTCGCCGGTCATGAGGGTCAGCGCCCACACCTGTTCGGCCGCACCGATCATCATGTTCAGGTCGTCGGTGTCCCAGCATTCACTGCGCCGGTGGATGCTGAACCGGTTGCCGTCGTGCAGCGGTGGCAGGGTGGGCCCGAGCACATGGAACGGCGGGTTGCCCTCGTGCCGGTGGTAGAGCCGGTCCGCGTCGGCGGTGAACCGTCCACAGCACACGAGCTCGATGAGCGTTGCCGCCCCGGTCGTTCCGATCGCGGTGACGTTCACCCATTCGGGAACCCGCCCGTCGCGCCACAATTCGTCTACCACGGTGTCGAAGTCGCACCGGCGTAACGCCACAGCCCGGTCGTAGCCGCTGTCCTCCGGGAATCTGGCCTCTTGCGATGCCGGGGGATGTCCGTCGAAGGACTGGTTGAGCCGAACCCGGAACACCAACGGCGCGGGCAGGTCCTCCAGGACGTATTTCCGGGCGAAGTCCCGGGCCGACGCGGCGGCGACCGCCAGCCGCTCGCGCAAGGTTTCACGCTCCACCCGTCAAACCTATGCGCAGCCGCTGTTCCCGCCCGGAGGTGCCCCGTCCGCTCACGGGATCGGGGCGTGAATTCCTGATACCTCGTGGCTATCCTGGTGTTTCAGACGCTGTTCTGTGTCAGGGGTGGGGACCGATGACAGCTGGTATCCGGCAGCGCGCCGAATGTCGGTGGCACTCATGATCATTCGTTCGCTCGGAACCGCCGATGCCGCCGCCCGCGCCGCCTACCGCAGGCAACTTCGGCGCGAGGCCCTGCCCTGGTCCATCGGAATGTTGTTCGTATCCTGGCCGATCCCTCTGCTCACCGCGCTCCTGCTGTATCGACTGGGTGATCTGCTCGCGCCGTGGGCGGCCTACGCGGTGCCGGGTGTGTGGCTCTCGTCTGGATCCATCCCCCTGCTGCTGACTCGTTTCCCAGGTCCGAGCGATCCTGTCCCCGGCAGTCATCCGCGGCTACCCCGTCGACCGACCTCCGCGGAAGCCGAAGTGCTGGATCCCGGCTGGCACCGGAACATGCGCAATCTCGGGCTGGCGGACGCGACCTATGCGGTGTGGGTGTGGGATTCGCCGCGACCGCTGGGGTCGGCCTACCCCGACGGTCTCATCGTCGTGTCGGCCGAGGCGGTGCGCGATTACACCTCGATGGAACTGCGCGGATTATTGGGTCACGAGATCGGCCATCTCGTCGGCGACGCCGGCGGACTGTGGTACCGGTTGTCCTGGTGGTACGGCGGGCTACTTCGGAACCTGGTCGGTGTGGTCGGGCGTGTGGCCGGGTGGCTGACGCGCGGCCGCCGCCTGCTCCAGCCCGTGGCCGTTCTTTCCGCCGATCTGGGTGTCCTGCTCGGCTTGTCGGTCCTGCTGTGTTCGCTGTTCGGCACGGTCGCCGCCGCCGCGCTGATGGCGGCGGCCGCGGTGCAGATGGTCGGGCAGCGTGCGGTCCGGCGTCGCAATCAGCTCAACGCCGACCGGGTGGCGGTGGATCTGGGTGCCGGCCCGGGCGTGCGCTCCATTATCTTGCGCACGAACCGACCGGCGAGTTTACGTCCACGCGGAATGAACAGCCTGGGGAGCCGAGTGGTCTTGGCGTGTTTGACCATGTGCCTGTCCGATCCATGGCCGGATCGGCAATGGGCGGCCCTCGAGGCCCGGATGCTCGCCAATTACTCGAGCCGACAAGATCCACCCGGACCTGGATGGCTGGAACGGCTCGGCGGGGCCGTGCGCCGCCCGCTGTGGCGGCTGGGACTGTGGACCATGACCGCCCCGACTCCGAATCACCTCGCGGCCAAGCGACGTCGGTAACCGACGGCGGGCCGCTAGCGGTGTCGGAACGGTCCGTCGAGTGCGGCCCATTGCAGGAGCATGATCGTTTTGGCGTCGGCGATGTCGCCGGTGCGGATCATGCTGAGGGCCTGGGGGAAGGGGATTTCCACGGTGGTGATGTCCTCGCCTTCGGTGGCGACGCCGTGACTGCCGGTGGGGGAGGCCGCGGGTTCGTAGGGGGCGGCGAAGAAGTGGAGGCGTTCGGTGACGGAGCCGGGGCTCATGAAGGCCTCGAATACCGGTTGGGCCTCGCCGATGCGGTGGCCGGTTTCCTCCTGCGCTTCGCGGCGGATCGCTTCGAGCGGGCTGTCGCCGTCCAGGAGTCCGGCGGCGGTTTCCAGCAGCATGCCGTCAGGGTGCCCGTTGACGTAGGCGGGTAGGCGGAATTGGCTTGTCAGCAGGACGGTTTCGCGTTCGGTGTTGTAGAGCAGGATGGTTGCGCCGTCGCCGCGGTCGTAGGTTTCGCGCTGCTCGCGGGTCCAGTGGCCGTCGCTGTGCTGGTAGTCGAAGGTGGTGTTGCGCAGGATGTACCAATTGCTGGAGAGCACCTCGACGTCGTGGATGCGGACGTGCGGATTTCCGGTGAGGTCGCGGCCATGCAGGTGCAATCCGGTGCGGCCGCGGCGATCCGGGGTGTCGACGCCGGCGGTCATCGCACGCCCCCGATCGCGGTGTGCGCGAAAGCATTCAGGTGCTCGGTCAGAAAGGACTCCAGTGTGCGTGGGGGTCTGCCGAGGATCGTCGCGACGGTATCGGTCGGATACTCCGGCCGATCGATGGCCATCCGCTGGATCTCGGTGACATGGTCGGCCAGCCAGCCGGGCATACCGGAGCGTTCGACGAGCTGTGCGCGGAAGTCGGTGGGCGGCAGATCGACATAGCGGACCGGAGTGCCGAGCAGGCTGCTCAATACTTCGGCAAGACGCGGATAGCTGTAGGTCTCCGATCCGGTGAGAGTGTAAGTACCCCCGGCGATTTCAGATCGAGTGAGCGCAGCTGCGGCGACATCGGCGATATCCCGGCAGTCGATGTAGTTGCACGCCGCCTCAGCCATGGTCCCCACGATGACGCCGCCCGCGATCTGAGGACCCAGCAGCAGCAACTTCTGCATGAACGCGTACGGCCGCAGAATCGTGTGCCGCACCCCGATGCCCCGCAACACCTCCTCGATCGAATAATGCCATCGCGAGATGGCCACCGGTGAATCCGGCCCCGCCGCCGGTGCGGAGAGTTTGACGATGTGTTCGATGCCGCGCTCGGCGGCGATCTCGATGGCGCGAGTTTCGAGTTCGACCTGATCGGGCTGGTTGACCATGGTCAGAAACAGCTGGCTCGCACCCTGGAACGCGGCATGCAGCGACGCCGGGTCGGTCGCATCCGCGTACCGGACGTCCAGCGAGGCACCCGCATTCACGGTGGCACGAAGCCGATCCGGCTGCCGGGTCAGCGCCCGGCACGGCACCCCTGAAGCGGCGAGCCGATGCACCAAGGCGTTCCCGGTCGCGCCGGTGGCTCCCATGACGACGATCATCTGTCTTCCTTCCGTTGGATCGAGCACCAGCGCGCCGTGATGATCACGGCGGCAATCGAGGCCGCGACCGGGACATCGATCCGGATCCGGCCCGGAAACGCCGGTACCAAGGCGAGTAGTTGAGTAATTGCCGTAGCGATCGCGGCGGCCCCGAGCCCGAACGTCACCGCGACCGGGACCACTGGCGCATGCCGCAATCCCACGTAGCGGATCCCGCTGTGTCGCAACCACATTCCGATCGTCCACGCGACCACCGCCGACGTCCCCGCGATCGATGTCAACGCGGCGATCAGCAGATCCGCACGGCCTGTCGCGATTCCACCCGCACCGGCACAGATCGCGGGCGCGAGATAGGCGATCAGCACCTCCCACCACAGCACGAATCGATTGCTCGTGGTCACAGTGTCCATCTGATTAGGCACCTAACTATATGGTCATGGGACAGCGCCTCGACAGCTTTCCGATCTCAGTCGGTCAGTGCGGCGATGCCCTGATTGATGCGTTCGAGCAGCTCGAGAAACGTCGCCCGCTCGGCGTGGGTGAGCCCGCCGACCATCTCCTGCAATCGGCTGAAATGCTCCGGCGCAACCTCTCGCAGCTTCTGCGCGCCCCGGGCGGTCAGCACCGCGACCACCGCGCGCCCGTCCTCGACCGAGGCGCGCCTGCACACCAGCCCTTGCTGTTCGAGCCCGTCGATCAGCCCCGTCACCGTCGCCCGGGTGACGCCGAGAATGGCCGCGAGCTGCGAGGGCGCGAGCTCCCCATCGCTGTCCTCCAATGCCGCCAGCAGCCGATACCGCCCGGTGGACAACCCGAATCGCGCGAAGTGGCTCTCCGACGCCTGCCCGAGTTTCGCTCCGGCCGCCAGCAGTCGCACCGCGACCAGCACCGCCTGCGGATCGGCTTCGCCTTCCAGCCCGTACCGCCGAATCTGCTTGCGAGCCTGCGCCAAGGTGGGGGAGTCGATGCTCGACCGGTCGGTCACCATGCAACTAATATGGCACCTAACTACTTCACCGTCAAAGCCGGTGCGAGGGAGATCTCATAGCCTGCCGCACCGACGATGATTTCGCCGTGATCGATCGATGATGTACTGCCTGCGAGGCTCTCGGCATGCGCAACAAATCCAGGCTTCGGGCCGCGGCGGCGATACTGCTGCTGGCGGTGGCGGGCTGCGGTTCCACTCCGGCGGCGACACCTGCGGGCACCGCGCCCGCGAAGGGTTCGGCGACGGGCGGGAGCCAGCCCGACTCCACGCCCACCGGGAGGCTCGTGGCCGACTCCGGGTTCCGGCCCGCCGTCGACGGTCTCGGCTTCCAGAACTACGGCAATGACAGCGGTCCGACC
>NZ_JBSGBY010000272.1:0-10905 GCF_053601505.1 Nocardia sp. NPDC004722 | reverse complement strand
AGCACCGGCACATTCGCGTCCAGCAGGCCCTTGCGCAGGCCCGCGATGATGGCCTGGCCCATGCCGACCAGCGCCTTGCCGGTGACCTTGCCCCACGCCCAGCGGGTGCCGACGCGCAGCACTCGCGCGATGCCGACCGGGTGGCGGCGAATCAGGTTGAGCTTCTTGTAATCCGCCTGCATGACGACCACGTTCAGCGGAGCCTTGGAGTAGGCGGGCTCCAGGTTGAAGCGTTCGTCGCCGAGGACCTTCAGGTTGAACGGCTTGGGCTCGCAGCTGCGGCCGTCCGCCTTGCCGCCCGGTGCTTCCGGGTAGTAGTCGGAGTAGCCGGGCACCCAGCACATCTTCAGCGCGGAGTGGTCGAGCACGTAGTCGAAGGCTTCCGCGCCGCGATCGATGTAGGTGTCGATCTTCTCCTTCGGCACCACGTCTCCGATGATGCTGTAGAGGTAGGTCCGCGCCTCGTCGAGGTCGTTGCCCCTGCCCGCGGCCTTGAGCACCTTGTTTCCGGGAATCCAGACGCCACCGCCCGAACGCGCGGTAGAACCGCCGTAATGAGCGGCTTTTTCGATGAGCACCGTGCGCAGACCGTGGTGCGCAGCGGTGAGGGCGGCGGACATACCGGCGGCACCGCTGCCGACCACCACCACGTCGTAATCCCGATCAGTCATGTAGAACACGTTATAGAATCAATCCTGGTTTGGTCTATGTTGGTCTGGCAGATGGGACTGCTGAAGCGATGTTCTTCACAAAAACTCGTTTCAATTTCTAGTCTCGTAACCACTGGGCCACCGGCCGGTACCCCCGATGGAAGGAACACAGTGTGCTGACCGACGCGCTACGCAAGGAACTCGCGGACGAACTCGCTGCGGCGGAGCGGACCCGGCTGCCCATCGATCCGCTGGCCGCGCGCTATCCCGAGATCGACGTGGTCGACGCCTACGAGATCCAGCTCATCAATATGCGGCAGCGTTTCGACGGCGGGGCGAAGGTGGTCGGCCACAAGGTGGGCCTGTCCTCCAAGGCCATGCAGCAGATGATGGGCGTCGACGAACCCGACTACGGGCATCTGCTCGCGGAAATGGAAGTCTTCGAAGACATTCCGGTCGACACGTCCAAGTACCTGTTCCCGCGCGTCGAGGTCGAGGTCGGCTTCATCCTGGGCGCGGACCTGCCGGGTGAGGACTGCACCGAGGAGGACGTGCGCAAGGCCACCGTCGCCTATGCGCCCTCGATCGAGCTCATCGACACCCGCATCAAGGACTGGAAGATCGCGCTCTGCGACACCATCGCCGACAATGCGTCCTCCGCCGGATACGTGCTCGGCAAGCAGCGCGTCTCGCCGGATCAGTTGGACATCAAGGCAATTGACGCGGTGCTGACCCGCAATGGCGAGGTCATCGCCGAGGGTCGCTCGGACGCCGTGCTCGGCGATCCGACCATCGCGGTGGCGTGGCTGGCCCGCAAGGTCGCCTCGTTCGGGGTGCGGTTGAAGGCGGGCGACATCGTGCTGCCCGGCTCCTGCACCCGCGCCATCGACGCCCGCCCGGGCGACGAGTTCATCGCCGAGTTCGCCGGACTCGGTTCCGTCCATTTGGGTTTCGCGTAAGCGACCCGCGATTACAGACCTCACCGAGTAGGAGAAAGCCGTGACTGCAAGCAAAGTCACCGCCGCGATCGTCGGGTCCGGCAATATCAGCACCGATCTGCTCTACAAGCTGCTGCGCTCGGACAAGATCGAGCCGCGCTGGATGATCGGCATCGACCCGGATTCCGAGGGGCTCAAGCGGGCTCGCGGGCTGGGCCTGGAGACCTCCGCCGAGGGCGCGGACTGGCTGCTGGCGCTGCCGGAGAAGCCGGACCTGCTGTTCGAGGCGACGTCCGCGTACGTGCACCGGGCTTACGCGCCCAAGTACGCCGAGGCGGGCATTCGTGCCATCGACCTCACCCCCGCCGCCGTCGGCCCGGCCGTGATTCCGCCGGTCAACCTCGACTCGCTGCGTGACGAGATGAACGTCAACATGATCACCTGCGGTGGGCAGGCGACGATTCCGATGGTGCACGCGGTTTCTCGCGTCGTGCCGGTGGAGTACGCCGAGATCGTGGCGTCTGTTTCCTCCGTGTCGGCCGGTCCCGGTACTCGCGCCAACATCGACGAGTTCACCAAGACCACCTCGGCCGGCGTCGAGACCATCGGTGGGGCCAAGCGTGGCAAGGCGATCATCATCCTGAACCCGGCCGAGCCGCCGATGATCATGCGCGACACCATCTTCTGCGCGATCCCGGAGGATGCCGACCGCGACGCCATCACCGAGTCGGTGCACCGCATGGAGAAGGCGATCCAGCAGTACGTGCCCGGCTACCGGCTGCTCAACGAGCCGCAGTTCGACGAGCCGTCGCTGGTTTCCGGTGGCATGGCGAAGGTTTCGATCTTCGTCGAGGTCGAGGGCGCGGGCGACTTCCTGCCGCCGTACTCCGGCAACCTCGACATCATGACCGCGGCCGCCACCCAGGTGGGCAATGTGCTGGCCGACCAGATCCTCTCGGCTCGGGTGTAAGGAGAACCGATAATGACCAATCCCAATGTCCTGAAGCCGTTCTCGGCCGACCTCGATGTCCGGGTCACCGACACCAGCCTGCGTGACGGCTCGCACCACAAGCGCCACCAGTTCACCGTGCAGGAAGTGCGCGACATCGTCGGCGCTCTGGATGCGTCCGGCGTGCCGGTCCTCGAGGTCACCCACGGTGACGGCCTCGGCGGTTCCTCGTTCAACTACGGCTTCTCGAAAACCCCTGAGCAGGAACTGATCAAAGCCGCCGCTGAGACCGCCAAGCAGGCCAAGATCGCCTTCCTCATGCTGCCGGGTGTCGGCGTCAAGGAAGACATCAAGATCTCGCAGGACAACGGTGCGTCGATCTGCCGCATCGCCACCCACTGCACCGAGGCCGATGTCTCCATCCAGCACTTCAATATGGCCCGCGACCTCGGCCTCGAGACCGTCGGCTTCCTGATGATGGCGCACTCCACCACCCCGGAGAACCTCGCCAAGCAGGCCCGCATCATGGCCGACGCGGGCTGCCAGTGCGTGTACGTCGTCGACTCCGCCGGTGCCCTTGTACTGGACCAGGTTACGGACCGCGTCTCGGCTCTCGTCGCCGAACTCGGCAACGACGCCCAGGTCGGCTTCCACGGCCACGAGAACCTGGGCTTGGCCGTCGCCAACTCGGTCTACGCGGTCCGTGCGGGTGCCACCCAAATCGACGGCAGCGCACGCCGTTTCGGCGCAGGCGCGGGCAACCTCCCCGTTGAGGCTTTCATCGGCGTCTGCGACAAGCTCGGCATCAAGACCGGCGTCGACTTCTTCGCCGTCACGGATGCCGCCGAAGACGTTGTCCGCCCGGCCATGCCGAGCGAATGCCTCCTCGACCGCCAGGCCCTCATGATGGGCTACGCGGGCGTCTACTCCTCGTTCCTGCGTCACGCCGAGCGCCAGGCCGAACGCTACGGCGTCTCCGCCGCCGAAATGCTCGTCCGCGCAGGCCAGCGCAAGCTGGTGGGCGGCCAGGAAGACCAACTCATCGACATCGCCCTGGAACTCCAGCGCGAAAAGGAAAAGTCAGCCGCCAACGCCTGACCAGCCACGCCTCATCTGGGCCGCAACCGACCTCGGTTGCGGCCCAGGTCTTTTTCGGACGCGATCGATGCATCGATCCTGATATCATTGATTCAGATTCGTATATCTGGAGGTGGCTCATGGCTCGAACTGTGATCGACCTTGACGATCAGCTGGTTGCCGACGCGTCCAAGGCTCTCGGGACAACGACGAAAAAGGACACCGTGAATGCGGCCCTTCGAGAGATTCTCGAGATCCGCCGTCGCGCGGTCGCGCTGACGCGGCTACAAGAGTTGGTCGCCGACGGGGCGATCGACGTGGAGATATTCGAGGACAAGCGGAACTATCGCCGATGAACGGGGCGCAGTTCCTCATCGACACCAGCGCCCTGGTCCCGCTGTTGCGTCAGGAACCCGAGGGTGTGGTGTGGCAGCGTGTGGCCGCTGCCGGGCTGATCGCCATCTGCCCGATCGCCGAACTCGAATTCTTCTACAGTGCGCGTTCGTCTGCCGATCGGGAGGCGCTGATCGAGCAGATCCGCATTCTGTTCGGCTGGGAGCCGGTCGACGATCGCGCCTACCAGCGGGCATGGGAAGTGCAGGCCGAGTTGACGAGTCGAGGGCAGCACCGCAGCGCGGGGCCGGTGGACCTCGTCGTCGCGGCCACCGCCGAACTCCGGGGCTTGACCTTGCTGCACCGAGACCGCGAATTCGATTGCATCGCAGCCATAACCGGCCAACCGCATCGTCGGCTCGGAACGCCCTGAATTGTTCAGTCGTCGGTCTCTGGATCGAATGGGCTGCTCAGGCGGCGGGCCAGGTCGGGGTCGGAGTACACCTCTGCTGTTGACTGCCATTCTCGGACGGACTGCGAGAACAGCAGCGTGGCGGAGGGGGCGGTGCCGACTGTCAGGTGGTCCAGTAGTTCCGAATGCACTCTGTGCGTGCGTCGTTCGGCAGCCAGGTCAGCCATGGCAGTTGAGTTGCCAAGGCCTCCTCGTCTGGCTTAGAGGCGCGGGGTTGTCGACTGAGAAACCACTGTCTTCGGATAGATACTGTTGGATAAAAAGTTGAGACTTCAGGCCATTCAGAGTCTTGTTGGAGGTACCTAACGTGGTCATCGTTCGGTTCGAGGGACGGGCCGAGGGACTTCTTCAGGGAGATGAAGACGATGCGTGCGGTGATTCAGAAGAGCTTTGGTGGGCCTGAGGTTCTGGAGGTTGTGGAGCTCGAGAAGCCGGAGTTGCTGAGTGGGGAGGTGCTGGTTCGGGTCAAGGCCAGTGCGGTGAATCCTGTTGATATCGCGGTGCGGTCGGGGGCGTTCCCGTTGTTGGGGCAGCCGCCGTTCGGGGTGGGCTGGGATATCTCGGGTGTGGTGGAGGCGACCGGGCCGGGGGCTCGGTACGAGGTTGGGGAAGAGGTTTACGGGATGCCGTTCTTCCCGCGTGCGGCAACGGGTTACGCGGAGTATGTGGCGGCGCCGTCTCGGCAGCTGGCTCGGAAGCCGAAGTCGCTGAACCACGTTGAGGCGGCTGCGCTGCCGTTGGCGGCGCTGACCGCGTGGCAGGGGCTGGTCGACAAGGCCGGGGTGAAGGAAGGGGATCGGGTGTTGATTCACCGGGCTGCCGGTGGGGTTGGGCATCTGGCGGTGCAGATCGCGAAGGCGAAGGGGGCGTATGTGATCGCGCTGGCCAGTGCAGGCAAGCACGACTACGTGAAGAGCCTTGGTGCCGATGAGGTGATCGATTACCGGACAACCGATTTCACCGAGGTCGTCAAGGATGTAGACATCGTTTTCGATTCCGTCGCCGATGGGGTGCGGTCGCTTTCGGTGTTGAAGCCCAGTGGTGTGCTGGTGACGATTCTCGAGCACCCGAGCGGTGAGCTGGAGAAGACGGTGAAGGAAGCCGGGCGCCGGTTCGCCGGTGTCTCGGTGGAGCCGGATTACTGGGCGCTGGAGCAGATCGCGGAGTTGGTGGACGCCGGGAAGGTTCGGCCGACCATTGCCGAGACGCTGCCGCTCGAGGAGGCGGGGAAGGCGCACGAGTTGGTGGCCTCGGGCCAGACCGTGGGCAAGGTTGTGCTGACCGTCGAGTGAGGTGGGCGAATAATCGGGGCGGGATCCGGGTTGCATCACGCGGATCGGCGGTTGAAGGAGAGCGGTCATGGATGTCCTGAGCGAGGCGCTGGCCTCCATGCGGACGGGTGCGCCGAATTCGGTGCGCACCGAGGGGCGCGCGCCCTGGGGACTGCAACTGCCGCCGACCGCGGGTGCGGGATTTCACGTGGTGCTGCACGGGACCTGCTGGTTCTATCCCAATGAGGATCCCGCCGCCGCGATCGCCATGAGCGCCGGTGACGTGGTGTTCGTCCGGGACGGCTCGGGTCACATCCTCGCCGACCACCCGGACACCACACCGGAGGTCCCGCGGCCCGAGCAGTACGTTCACCTCCCGCCCGTCGGCGTGCTGCGGCTCGGCGGCGACGGTCCGGCCGCCAGCCTGCTCTGCGGCAACTACCACCTCGACGGGCAGCGCCCGCACCCCCTACTGAAGCAGCTGCCCGAGGTGATCCATCTGCCCGCCCGGCACGGCCGCCACCCGGAACTGACCGCCGCGATCGGGCTGCTCGGCGCGGAACTCGACAACCCTCGCATCGGCTCGCACGGCATCGTGCCCGCGCTCATCGACTCCCTGCTGCTCTACATCCTGCGCGCCTGGATCGAGGACCAGCCGCAGACGGAAACCGTCGGATGGGCTGCAGCCCTGCGGGATCCGGCGGTCGCCCCGGCCCTCGCCGCCATGCACGATGACCCGGCCGCGCCGTGGACCGTGCAGTCGCTGGCCGACCATTCCGGTCTGTCGCGGGCCGCGTTCGCCCGCAAGTTCAATGCCATGGTCGGCGAACCGCCACTGTCCTACCTGACCCGCTGGCGGCTCACCACCGCCGCGCAGCTGCTCCGCGAAGACGACCTGGCCATCGAAAAGGTCGCCGCGCGAGCCGGTTACAGCTCCGAGTTCGCCTTCGGCAAGGCATTCAAACGCGAATACGGTCTGGCCCCTGGCCAATACCGCCGCCAGGCCAAAGCCGCCTGACTTGTACACATGTGAAAGGCCCCTGTGGATGAATCCCACAGGGGCCTTTCGCCTATCGCCAGGGTTCTGGAGGAACCCGCCTTACAGCCACGTATCGAGAGTCGTGGTCGTGAGGAAGTGTTCGAGGTCCGCGCGCCAGGGCGCGGGCGTCGTCTTCTCCGGTTCGATGGCCGTGTACTGGCCCCGGTAGAACAGCAGCGGCCTGCCGGAGTCGGTGGACTCCGACAGGGCCTGGACACGACCGATCACGATGTAGTGATCGCCGCCGTCGAGCACGTTGTCCACAGTGCACTGGATCGTGGCCAACGCGCCGTCTAGTACCGGGAGCCCCAGTTCCGAGGTGTGCCAGTCGATTCCGGCGAACTTGTCGGGTTCGCGGGAGCCGAAGCGGGCGCACACCGGCTGCTGCTCCTCGGCGAGCATGTTCACGGCGAAGGAGCCGTTGCGTTCGATCGCCGCCCAGGAGCGGGACTCCTTGGTGGGGCAGAACAGCACCAGCGGCGGATCGAGGGACAGGGCGGCGAAGGACTGGCACGCGAAGCCGATGGGGGCCTGCTCGTCGCCTTCGCCGTCGAAGGTGGTGATGACGGTGATGCCGGTGCAGAACTGCCCCAGCACATTCCGGAACTGCCGCCCGTCGATGACGGGTTGTGCGTCGGTGGTCATACCCCTGTCCGTTCTCGCTACTTGAATCCGACGGTGAAGTCGTGACCCCACAGGCTGACCGCGGTGGATTCCCGCGGCACGTAGGTGTTGTCGTCGACTTCCAGTCCCTCGCAACCGAATTCGATATCGAACCCGCCCGGCGTCTTCATGTAGAACGACAGCATCTTGTCGTTGATGTGGCGGCCGAGGGTGGCCGACATCTTGACCTTCTTGCGGTTCGCGCGATCCAGGCAGAGGCCGACGTCGTCGGAGTTCTCCACCTCGACCATGAGATGCACGATGCCGGTCGGGTTGGGCAGCGGCAGGAACGCCAGCGCGTGGTGGCGCGGGTTGCAGCCGTAGAAGCGCAGCCAGGCCGGGTCGCCGTCGGCGGGCCGGCCCACCATCTGGGGAGGCAGCCGCATCGAGTCACGCAGCCGGAAGCCCAGCACGTCCTGGTAGAACGCCTGCGCCGCAGCATCGTCGGTGCAGGTGAGGACAACGTGGCCCAGACCCTGCTCGGCAGTGACGAACTTGTGGCCGTACGGGCTCACGAAGCGGCGGCCCAGGTACTGCGCGCCGTAGTACGCCTCGAGGGTGTTGCCGCCCGGATCCTGGAACCGGATCATGCCCTCGACGCGTCGCTCGGCGAGTTCTTCCTTGGTGCCCTCGGTGAAGGCGACCCCGGCCTTGGCCAGGGTCTCGCGCAGCGCCTGCATGCTGCGGGCGTCGGTGACCTCCCAGCCCGAAGCGACCAGCCGATCCTTCTCGCCCGGCACGATCACCAGTCGCGCGGCGTAATCGTCCATGCGCAGATAGAGCGCATCCGGGTTGAGCCCGGAGCCCTCCATCATGCCGAGCACCTTGAGCCCGTATTCGCGCCAGGCCGCCATGTCGGTGGCCTCGATGCGCATGTACCCGAGCGCCTTGATCATGCTCACTTCTCCTTGACGCCGAGCAGGAAGTCCGTTGCCAGGCGGTTGAACTCGTCGAACTTCTCCAACTGCGCCCAGTGGCCGCAACCACCGAACACGTGCAGTTGTACACGCGGCACCATCTTCAAGGCCACGAGTGCGCCGTCGATCGGGTTCACGCGGTCCTCGCGGCCCCAGATCATCAGCACCGGCTGGCGCAGCTTGAACGCGTCGCGCCAGATCATGCCCTTGGCGAAATCCGGTCCGGCGAAGGACTTGCCCATGGCGCGGGTCGCGGCCAGCGACTCCGGCTGGCTGGCCGAGGCGAAACGCTCCTCGACGAGTTCCGGCGTGATCAGCTTCTGGTCGAAGACCATGATCCGCAGGAACGCCTCCAGGTTCTCCTTCGTGGGTTCGAAGTTGAACTTGGACAGCAGCTTCACACCCTCGGTGGGGTCCGGCGCGAACAGGTTGGTCGACAGGCCGCCGGGGCCCATCAGCACCAGCTTGCCGGCGCGGTCCGGGTAGTCCAGCGCGAAGCGGGTGGCCGCGCCGCCGCCGAGCGAATTGCCCAGCAGGTGCACGCGATCGGTGATCTCGAGGTGGTCGAGCAGGTCCTTCAGCGCCGAGGCCGAGTGCACGAAGTACTGCGGGTGCTCGGTCGGCTTGTCGGACTGGCCGAACCCGGGCTGGTCCACGGCCAGGACGTGAAAGTCCTTGGCCAGCACCGGAATGTTCTTGGCGAAGTTGGACCAGGACGACGCGCCGGGGCCGCCGCCGTGCAGCAGCACGATGGTGGGGCCGTTGCCGACGCCCGCCTCGTGGTAGTGCAGCTTCAGGTCCGGCCGCACCTGCGCGTAGCGGGAGGTGGATTCGTAGGTGATTTCTTCCACAGCAGTCATGGATTACACCATCGTGTCGGTGATCGGGAGCCCGAACGCGTGCGTGCCGTACATGACGTAGGCGCGCTCGGCGTCGTTGGCCGCGTGCACCCGACCGGCATGCGCGTCACGCCAGAAGCGCTGCAGCGGAGTGCCGTTGGCCAGGGCGGTGGCGCCCGACGCCTCGAAGAGCTTGTCGATCGACGCGACGGCGCGGCCGGTGGCGCGCACCTGGTCGCGGCGGGCGCGGGCGCGCACGTCGAACGGCACGTCCTCGCCGCGCAGCAGGTAGGCGTACTCGTCGGCGACATTGCCCGAGAGCTGACGCCAGGCGGCGTCGATGTCACTGGCGGCCTCGGCGATACGGACCTTGCCGAACGGATCGTCCTTGGCGTTCTCGCCCGCGTAGGCGGCGCGCACGCGCTTGCCCTGGTGCTCGACGTGGGCTTCGTAAGCGCCGTAGGCCATTCCGACGATCGGGGTCGAGATGGTGGTGGGATGGATGGTGCCCCACGGCATCTTGTACACCGGATCGGTGTTCTGCTCCAGGCCGGGCGCCTTCAGCTCGCTCATGGCGCGGAAGCTGAGGAAGCGGTGCCGGGGCACGTAGACGTTCTCGACCACGATGGTGTTGGAGCCGGTTCCCTTGAGGCCGACCACGTTCCACACATCGTTGATGGTGTACTCGCTGCGCGGGATCAGGAACGAGCCGAAGTCCACCGGCTTGCCGTTCTTGATCACCGGTCCGCCGACGACCACCCAGTCCGCGTGGCCCGAGCCCGAAGACCAGGCCCAGGAACCGTTCACGGTGTAGCCTTCGCCGTCCTCGGTCACCAGGCCCGCGCCCATGGGCGCGTACGACGAGGAGATCCGGACGTCGGTGTTCTCGCCCCAGACCTCTTCCTGCGCGCGCTGATCGAACAGGGCCAGGTGCCAGTTGTGGACGCCGATGATGCCCGCGACCCAGCCGGTGGAGCCACACGCGCTGGCGATCTTGCGGACGGTGTCGTAGAAGACGACGGGATCGGCCGCGTAGCCGCCCCACTGCTTGGGCTGAAGCAGCTTGAAGAATCCGGCGGCCTCGAGCTCCTTGATGGACTCCTCGGGGATCTGGCGCAGATCCTCGGCCTGCTGGGCGCGTTCACGCAGGGTGGGCAGCAGCGCCTCGACCCGCTCAACTACTTCTTGCGTCATCTCGCCAGTTGCTCCTGCCTGGTGCGGTGTTCATCGAACGCTGGGAAGCGGTCTTCGTTTGCCCCTGAGAGTAGAACACGTTCTTATTCCTGTCGAGAACGCTGTTCAGCCGCAGCTCGGAGTGACCCCATCCTGCTTATTGGATGTATCGCTGGCCAACCGCCGGTCAATTTTGTAACGTGTTCTAGTACATCCATAGGAGGATCAACGATGGCGACAAGCGCCCAAGGGCCCCGCGGGAAGGTCCGCGAGATCGACGTGGGTTCGATGCCCACCCGCTACGCCCGGGGTTGGCACTGCCTGGGGCTTGCCAAGGATTTCCGTGACGGCAAGCCGCACGCGGTCAATGTATTCGGCACCAAGCTGGTTGTGTTCAAGAACAGCCAGGACGAATTGAAGGTGCTGGACTCCTACTGCCGCCACCTCGGTGGCGACCTCTCCATGGGTGAGGTCAAGGGCGACTCCATCGCCTGCCCGTTCCACGACTGGCGCTGGGGCGGCGACGGCAAGTGCACCGGCATTCCCTACGCGAAGCGCGTGCCCCCGCTGGCCCGCACCCGCGC
>NZ_JBSGBY010000271.1:0-10912 GCF_053601505.1 Nocardia sp. NPDC004722 | reverse complement strand
TGGGCAATGCAGAACGCGCTCAACGGCTTTCAATGCGACATCGTCGAACCGATGTACGCGCAGTCGCTGATCGACCGTTACGCCGGCAAACCGATCACGTGGCAGGGCACCGTGATTCGCTGGGACGGCGTCAAAGACTTTCCCCAACATGGCGAACGCGGCCAGACCGACCGTTACCTTCAGCGGACCATCAACAAACTCGGCATGCACCTCGGCCTACAACTGCACCGCTTCCTGCACCGCGACGACTTCAACATCACTGTGGCTGTGGAGGATATCGACACCGGCACCATCTACATGGACTTCAGCGTCCTGCCCCTCGACCCCTTCGGCTACCCAGTCTCGGGCCGTCCCGACTACCCGAGGACCTTCACGGTGCAAACCGGCGAGGCCCCACCGGTCGAGTTCAAGGCCCACATCTGGCCCCCGAAGTCCTCGATCGACCAGTATCGAGCCATCGGCTCACTGATGAGCCGCCAAGGCTTCTACTTCTACCGCCACAACCGCCTCGTGCAGGCAGGCGGCTGGAACAACTTCCGCCAGCCCGAACAACACTTGTCTCCGGCCCGCGTGGCGATCGACATCCCCGACGGCATCGGCGACTTGATCCGCCTGACGGTCAAGAAGGACGGCGTCGAACTGGCACCCCACCTGATCGCCGACCTCGAAACCGCTGTCGACGAACACGGCGCCCGGTTCGGCCAGTACATCGCGGATGCCGAAGCCACGTACCGGGATTCGCGAAAGCGTGCCGGTGCGACCCGGAAGCCGGTCATTCCCCCGGGGCGCGGCATGGAACCCTCCGTTCGGGAAACCATCGAGGACGAACTGCCGGTGCTGCCCGGCGAGGAGCCGATCGACATCCGCTGGAGCACCCTCGAGGGCGACGTGTTCTTCGACTTGGACCGCGAAGACCGAACGATCTACCTGAACAAGCGTTTCCGCACCGCGCTGCTCGGCGGACGCCGGGGAGGCATGAACGATGTGCCGATGATCAAGTCGCTGCTGTTCCTGTTGATGCACAAGGCATTCGAGAAGGAGTACAGCGGCAGCCGGGAGAAGGACAATCTGCAACTGTGGCAGTCGATCCTGTTCTCCGCCGCGTCGGCCGAGGAGAAGCGGTTGAGTACCGATGGATGACGGCCTATCGCACGTTCCGTCGTGGTCGGACGCCGAGTACTTCCTGGGCAGGGGAGAGGCGGCCAGTATCCCGTTGTCGTCGTCGGGCGGACATCCCGTGGTCGTCTACGAGGTGAGTGACAGTGGTGACGGGGTGGTGCTGTACGTCGAGCTCTTGGCCCGCTCCGCGGCACCGAAGTCTCCGATGCCTGCCGTTCATGTAGATCGTGTCGACCATCGCGGCATGATCATGGCGCGATTCCGAACGACCCGTTCGGAGTTGATGCGGGACTTCCATGACCTGATCACCGCCATCGCCGATCGTGTTGTGCGGAAGGGTTATCCGCTGTCGGACGCGTTCGACGAGACGATCCGATCGTGGTCTGCGCTAGTCGATCGTGGACTACAGACGAACCTGCAGCGCCGGTTGGGCCTGCACGGCGAGCTCGCCGTACTGCGGTCATTGGTCGAGAAACACGGGTGGGATGCCGCACTGGAGGCGTGGCTCGGTCCTTTCGGAGAGGAACACGACTTCGTGGTCGGGGACCTCGGTATCGAGGTGAAGACGACGGCGTCCGAGGTTCGGCAGCACACGATCAATGGTGCCGATCAGCTGACTCCCGCTGTTGGACAGTCGTTGTGGCTGATCTCGATCCAGCTGACGCGCGGCGGCGCCAACGGCCGCACCTTGCAGCAGTCGATCGACGCGCTCTCGCACTCGGCCGCCGCGGAAGGCTCGGCCGTGGAGTCGCGTTTCGCCAAGGCCTTGGAGGAGGCGAGGAAGGGCTGTGAAGGTGGGGAGGAGGATCGCTGGATCGTCCGGAACGAACCCTTGCCGCTGGCCGTCGATAGCCTGCCCCGGATACCACTTGAGCGGCTCGATCCCGATGCGCTGGCGCGCATCTCCGCTGTCCGCTACGACGTCAACCTCGCCGGGTTGACGCCCAGCACCGATCCGCCCATCGATCCCGCCACGCTCCAACTGCCCTGAGAATTGAGGACTCTGTCATGGTGAGCTCCGATCCGGTCCGGCTCGAGCTACACAGTGAAGCGCTGGTCGGCATGGCCGGTCGCCCGAAGAAGCTCGAGCGTGCGCTCTCCTATCATTCCGAGGAACTGCCGAGGTCGGAGTCCTTCGCGACGGAGCAGGACTTCCTCACGGCCCTGCGGTCCGCGAGCTCCACCGATCAACTGGTGGCGCTGTGGCGGAAGCATTTGACCGCTTGGGATTTCAAGCCGGTCGTCGACTGGTCCGAGCAGCCGCCGCGCAGTGTCGAGCGCCGCGGCGACGTGTACCGACTGCTCGCCATCCAGCCCGAGACGGGTGATCTGCTCAGTGAGTACATCCCGGTCCACGATTTCGCCGCGCCGGTCGTGATCAGTGAGAAGTTCACGCCGTGGTACACCCCGCAGTGGCAGGCGGGCCGATCGTTCTATTGGCCCGCGTATCACCAGCTGCTCGACCGCAAAGGCTGGCCGGCCCACGCGATCGCTGGCTTGGACGATGCCACGGACCGTGTGGTGGAGCGCCTGGCGAACCCCACGGACGAGGCCGCCTACCAGGCGAAAGGACTGGTCGTCGGTTACGTGCAGTCCGGCAAGACCGCGAACTTCACCGGTGTGATCGCCAAGGCCGTGGATGCGGGCTATCGCCTGGTCATCGTGCTCGGCGGCACCCTGAACATGCTCAGGGAGCAGACCCAGCGTCGACTCGACATGGAACTCATCGGTCGCGAGAACATCCTCGGCGGCGCCAACGAGTTCGATTCCGACTACGCCGACGATCCGGACTGGGGTAAGGGCAGGTTCGTTTCGTTCGGCGAAATGCCTTCCAAGCTGGGCGCTTTCGACATCGTCCGGATGACCACCCGCGACGACGACTACAAGAGCCTGCTACAGGGCATCATGGCGCTGGAGTTCGAGAAGCACGAGCCGAACCTGCCACTCTACCACCCGAAGAACCTGCACCGCTCCAACGCTCGACTCATGGTCGTGAAGAAGAACAAGACGGTGCTCGGCAAGCTGGTCAAGGACCTGAAGAAGATCAAAACCGACCTGCGCGAGATCCCGGTGCTGATCGTCGACGACGAATCCGACGAGGCGTCGCTGAACACCACGAACATGGGCAAGCCCAACGCGGAGCGCACCGCGATCAACCTCAAGATCTCCGAACTGCTGCGCATGCTGCCCCGCGCTCAGTACGTCGGCTACACCGCGACCCCGTTCGCCAACGTCTTCGTCGACCCGGCCGACACCGAAGACATCTTCCCCAAGGACTTCCTGATCTCGCTTCCGCGCCCGGACGGATACATGGGCGTCGCCGACTTTCACGACATCGATTCCGAGATCCCGCTCGACGAAAGGAATTTCGAGAACTCGAACGAACTGGCCCACGTCCGCGACCTGACGGCGCCAGAGGACGGCGACGACACCCCCGACCTGCAGCGTGCGCTCGACATGTTCGTGCTGACAGCGGCGATGAAGGTCTTCCGCGAGATGCGTGATCCGGAAAAGACCTTCAAGCACCATACGATGCTGATCAACGAGTCCCGGCTCACCGAGGATCACCGGGAGCTGGCGGGCCGAGTCACCCAAATGTGGTGGAACTCAGGCTATATCGGTCCCGCTGGCCGAGAACGATTGCGCCTGCTGTACGACAGCGATGTCGCCCCGGTCTCCGCGGTCCGAGCCGACGGCTACCCGGTTCCTGCGTCCTTCGACGAGCTGGCCGAGCACATCGGCGCAGCCATCCAACGTATCGGCGGCGACGACCGCCCGATCCTCGTCATCAACAGTGACAAGGAACTCGAAACGGGTGCAGCCGATTTCGACAAGCGCCCGATCTGGAAGATCCTCATCGGCGGCCAAAAACTCTCCCGTGGCTTCACCGTCGAGGGCCTGACTGTCACCTACTTCCGCCGCGCCACCGCCAACGCCTCCACCATGATGCAGATGGGCCGCTGGTTCGGCTTCCGCCGCGGCTACCGAGACTTGGTCCGCCTCTATATCGGCCGCCAGGAAACCATGGGCGCCAAGGACGTCGATCTGTACCAGGCGTTCGAGGCGATCTGCCTGGACGAGGAGAAGTTCCGCGAGGAGCTCGAACAGTACTCGGTCCTCGTCGACGGTGAACCCCAGGTCACCCCCGCCCAGGTGCCGCCCCTTGTCTCCCAACACCTCCCATGGCTGAAACCGACGAGCGCGAACAAGATGTACAATGCCAAACTTGTCGAAGTGCAGTCACCGGGCCAATGGGTGGAACCAACGGCCTACCCCGCCACACAGTCCGACTTGCGCCACAACTCCTCCGTGTGGCTCCCTGTCTTGGAATCCCTTGACCCGGAACCGCTCACCTTGACGGCGAATCTCGGCGACAAGGGCACTTTCCCGATCCCGTTCCTCACCGGAACCATGACCGCCCCCGACTTCCTGACCTTGGCCGAGTCGGTGAAATGGGGAGCCCCCAACCAGTTCTCCCCTCACCTCGAATACCTCCGCCGGATCACCAAAGGCCGTCAACTGGTCGAAGACTGGCTGATTCTCGCCCCCCAACACGTCCGCCCCGGCAACCGCTTCACCCCCGACTCCACGACCCGCACCTACTCCTGGTTCGCCCGAGACCGCCGCCGCCAGAAGCTCTTCGGCGCCATCGGCGACCCCAAACACCGTGCCCCCGCCCTCCGCATAGCCGGCCCCCGCAACCCCTCCGACGACCAACTCTCCATCGACCTCTCCCGCCACCGTCGCGGCGTCATCGTCCTGTACCCGGTGATCGAAAAGGAGTACCGCGTCGAAGTAGCAACCGGCACAATCGATCCCGCCCACCTGACTATGGCTTTCTGCTTCGTTGCTCCGTACACCGCCATGATCGGCGGCGACCGAGTAGTCCGCTTCACCACCATCGACTCGTCGAAGGACTCCGTAATAATCGACGCAAACTAAATCTAAGACCTGCCGGTCGCTCAGCTAGCGAGATGGCTAGACGCATCGCTAGCCTCCAAAACCTTGATGATCGACTCCCCAACCGCTCTCGCCACAGGCGGCGGGAAGGCATTGCCGACCTGTCGGTACTGCGCGGTCTTGCCGCCGGAGAACTGCCACTCGGGAGGGAAACCTTGAACGATGGCCGCTTGCTGGACCGTCAGCATAGGGCCATCAGGTCTGAATAGGTCGCGTTCCTCGGTGCCTTTGATCGCGGTCGTCTCGATGTCGTTCGCGACCCCCATCGGGTCGACACCGAGCTGCCGCCATGCGGCTTTGGCCCTGCTCGGACCTAGGTCCGCTCCGCCATGCTTCTTCGACCCGCCGACGAGTGTCGGCGCGACGCCACCGTGTTCATGTGCTTTGCGCCGCCATTCCTCGAAGCCTTTCCGGGCGCGCCTACCGTTGGGCCCAACGAAGTAGCGGCTGAACCGCTCATACATCGACTGTTCGAGGCTTTCGGCGACAGTGATGGGCGTCAAATGGCTTTGGGCGGGCCACTGGTAGGTGGTGTTGTCGATCACATCGTTGCGGAACGCGACAAGGATGGCGCGCGGTCGTAGCTGGGGGACACCGAAATCGTGCGCCTCGAGAACGTCCCACTTGGCGACTGAGTAGCCGAGTCCCACTTCGTCTATGAACTGGCCATCGTCGCCGAAATAATTGCCGCCCTCCAACTTTGCCGTAATCCAGGCGCGATACGGAGCGAACTTCGGATCCATGATCCCGCGAACGTTCTCGATCATCACGGCACGCGGTCTGAGGGTCCTGACCAGCTCGAGCATCTGCGGAAAGAGGTCTCGTTCGTCATCCTTGCCGAGCTGCTTCCCGGCATGGGAGAACGGTGGGCACGGCACACCACCAGCCAGCAGGTCCAAACCGTATCGAGCCAAGTTGGCGGCACCCTTCACGAGGGCCTGATGCGGATCGAATTCCTTGACATCGCCTTCAACGATGTCGCAATACTTCCTCTCCCAAGTCCAGAGCTCGTGGTCGTCGATGTTGAGTCGGAGAGTCTGTGCTGCGTGCTGGTCGATCTCCACGAGGGCCAGATGGCTGAAGCCCGCCTGGTGCAGGCCAACAGCCTGTCCTCCGGCGCCCGCGCAGATTTCGATCGAGGTGAACGAGGGCGCGCTGAGCTTTGTCACTCGGGTGCCTTCCTGGGGTTCGAAACGGCCAAGTGGTACATCTCGGACCATAGCTGTGGCGACCGACAGACTGGCGAAATCATGTGCAGGGAAGGCTGATGCGAAGGTCGGGTCGGACTGTGCCACGACCCGTTTGTGTCGCTGGGCACACCGGCCGTGCAGAGTTCAGCCTCTGTCGTCGGGATTCTCGATGTTCGTGATCGGGCGACCGACGGGCGTGGCTAGGATCTGATCACATGGCCGACGAACCGACGGAAGAGTGCTTGTTCTACAACGCCGAGCCGTTGCCGTCGGTCGAGATGATCGACTTGTTCGCCGGCCCAGGCGGTCTCGATGTCGCGGCTCGTTGGCTGGGTGTCAAAGCCATCGGCATCGAGTTCGACCGAGACGCGTGCTCGACCCGTCTCGAAGCAAAGCTCGGGACCAGACAGGCTGACGTCCGGCAACTCGAGATGCTGGACGATTTCCCCAACGCGAGAATCCTCACCGGGGGTCCGCCGTGTCAGACGTTCTCCGTCGCAGGCGCCGGAGCGGGTCGAAAAGCCCTCGATCAAGTCGTCTCGTTCATGTCCCGGATGGCAGCGGGGGAGGACATCGAAGCGGAACTCGAGTCACTCGATGATGTCCGAACAGGGCTTGTGCTACAGCCATTGCGGTGGGTATTGGCGGCCATCGACAAAGGCCGTCCATTCGAGACGATCGTTCTGGAGCAGGTACCGACTGTCCTGCCGGTGTGGCAGGCCATGGCTACCGAGTTGCGCAAACTTCGCTATGACGTCCGGGTCAAGATCGTGCATACCGAAGAGTTCGGCGTTCCCCAGACCCGGCGTCGCGCGATTCTGATTGCCTGCCGAGACCGCGCGGCACACTTTCCGAAGCCGACGCATCGGCGATACCGCAAAGGAATTGCTCGCGAGCACGGCGAACCGGACTTATTGCCATGGACGACCATGGGCGAGGCATTGTCCGACCGGTCCTACGCGTTCCGTGTCGTCTCCAACTACGGAACCGGGGGCGATCCGAAGTTACGTGGTCAGCGCGGCTCGAATGAGCCCTCGGCAACGGTCACCGGCAAGGTCCGTCGCAACCGAATCGTCTCGGGTGGGACGGACCAAGACCGGCTGAAACCAGCGGAAGCAGGTCGGTTGCAGACGTTCCCGGTCGACTACCCCTGGTCCGGTCTCGACCAGTATCAGCAGGTCGGCAATGCGGTTCCGCCCCGACTGGGTGCCCACATACTTGCTGCCGCAATTTTCGGCGAGAGTCCCGAGGAAGCTTCCCTGGATGCGATGGTCGGCGGGACCTGGAAGGCCGCATTGAGCGGAGAGCTCGAACTGAAACGCGAACCGCTTCGACAGCCTGACGAGGTCGAAGGGCTGCTGGATGAGCGGGGACGGCCGTATAGCGTCGATCTTGATGTCATATCGGCTTAGCCGCTATGACGAATCGTGCCACCTGACAGAATTGTCGATGCTCAAACCTACGCTCTTTGGTCGATTTATCGAACGGCCAAGTTAGGAGCATCGGTGCCCGAGCGCGACGATGATTCGATTGGTTCACGCCCCCGGTGATCCGAATCCCTACGGCGCGCTGGGAGTCTTGGGCGAGGCGGCCTTCGAGCGCGAGTCTGCACCTCGTGAAATCAATTCTGCGAGTGCGGAACGGCCTCGATCTGAATGGTGTGACCGAACGAGAGGTATTGCGCGACTTCCTCAAACGAGTGTTGCGGCTGGTCCTGTTTATGGTGTTCGATGCGATCGACGTCGATGCCCTCGACGCCGAATTGTGTGCGATCGCGCATGAAACTGTCTTCGCTACCTTGGTTCGAGCGGGATGGGATGGATACAAGGCGTCGCAGCGGGCTAGCAAGGCGATTTCTGCCGTGTATTTGTAATTGCCGAATTGATTCGAAATGTCGACGGTTTGACTTCGTTTCGTGAGTTTCGCTAAGAAATATCTTCACCGAACCTGACCTGATCGAACATACCTTCGATTCGAAGCAGGGAAACCGTACGGTATATAAACGGAAGGTGGGTGGAATTGTCACGTTCCACGTGCCGCTCCAGGATTGGTGCAATGGTCTCGACTTCGACATTTTCGCAGGTCAGGCCCAATTGCCTATTAGCCTGCCGATCCGGCCACGTTGACTTGTCGGTGATGTCTGGCACTATCTGGGTTGTTGGCCACGATGTGACAGTCGAAGGGCTTCAGTGGTGCGTGGACGTCGCCTGGTGGGGGTGGGTGCGAGCGTGTCTCAGGTGCTATTGAAGGCTCTGTGGTGAGTTTTGTCAGGGGGCGTAGTGATTGCGTGTTCGGGAACAATGCACAGCTTTTTCGGGCGAGGAGTTGAAATCCGGTGACGAATCTCGACACCGAACTTTCGGACGTCATCAAGACGGTTCTGATTCAGTCACAGCGAGTGCTCGATTCCTATCGCGCCGACCCGGGTCTGATTCAGGAGCATGCCAATAGTGAGCGTCGGATCAGTCAGGGTGGCTACGGTGCGCGCCAGCTGTACGAGTTGGTCCAGAACGGCGCTGATGAAATGAGCGTGCAGGACGCCGGTGGTCAAATTCATGTCGTCCTGATCAACAATTTCCTGTATTGCGCGAACCAGGGTACGCCGGTGACACCCGCTGGAGCCGAGACCATCCTTCGGATGTCGGTCTCTCGCAAGCGCGGCGGACAGATCGGCCGCTTCGGCGTAGGCGTGAAGTCGGTGCTGTCGGTGAGCGATACGCCCCAATTCTTCAGCACGACTGGTTCTTTCGGTTTCGACCGCGGATGGTCGGCGGAGCTGATCCGAGCGGCTCATCCCGACGCACACGAGACGCCCGTTCTACGAATCGCGCGGGCGATCGACCCGTCCCGGGAGCGCGCCGACGATGCCATCCTCGACGAACTGATGAGCTCGGCCACGACCGTGGTTCGACTGCCACTGCTGCCCGGCGCGGCGGCGCGGCTCGGAGCAGACATCAGGAGCTTCCCCGCCGAATTCCAGCTCTTCTCGCCGCATGTAGGCGAACTCAAATTGGAAGACCGGCGGACCATGCCTCTGTTTCGGCGAACGCTCGGCATGCAAGCCGACGGTCGGCTGCGGGGTCTTACGGAGGAGCGAACTGGTGCCAAGACCGTTCACACTGACTGGAAGGTATTCACCACCGTCTACGTGCCGTCGGATGAGGTCCGGGCCATGGCCGGGGAACTGCACGATCGTCCCGAGATCGATCTGGCCTGGGCAGTGCCCGGCTACCGCGATACCGCAGGGGGCTTGCTGTCGGTCCCGATCGGGCGGGGCGTGTTCTGGTCGTTCTTTCCGACCGAGTTCGACACGACGCTGAGCGGCAACATAAATGCGGCGTGGAAGACCAACGAGGACCGCCAGGCCATCCTGAAAGGGAGTCGGCTCAATATCGAATTGATCGATGCCGCTGCACAGCTCGTGGTCGATTCGTTGCCGAAGCTGGTGGATCCGAGCGATGTCGCCGCCTACCTGCATTTGCTGCCCGGACGTACGAAGGAGTCGCCGAACTGGGCCTGTGAGCAGCTCACCGGGCAGGTATGGAAGCATGCCGCCGCCCGACCCTCGTTGCCGGATCAGCAAGGGGTACTGCGGAAACCGGGGGACTTGCACATCCATCCCGACGGTCTGCAGAGGCCATGGCTGGAGTTGTGGGCCGGGTACCCCGGACGGCCGATGAACTGGGTGCACCACTCCATCGATATGCACCGTGATCGGCGCGGCAAGGTCAATCACATTCTCGATGCGGCGCGGCAGAGTCCCCGCGGGCTCCGGGAATGGCTCGAGGCACTGGTGAGTGACGGGTCGGCAGCGGCGTCGAAGATCGCCATCACCATTCTCGATGAGATGGTCACACGGGGCCACGAGGGCGTGGCCCAGGCGCGTCAGGCACGGATCGTTCTCACCGAGCGCAACGGTCTTGTCGCCGCGGTGGCGGGCGAGGTGTTCCGGAAGGCCGGAAATGACGGTCTCCGTGACGATCTGATCTACGTCCACCCGGATGTGGCGGACGAACCGATGATAGACGGCAAGCTCGGTCGACTGGGCGTCCATGAAGCCGATCATTCTGGACGTTTCGCCGCCGTTCTCGACCAGGGATTCGACGACTACGGTCCGGAATCTTGGCTGCGGTTCTGGGAGCTGCTCCGGACCGCGGGCTCGGGTCGATCGATTGCGCTGGTGAAAACAAAAGTGGCCGAACCGCTTTCGGTCCTGCATGTGCGGACTGTCGATGGCCATCTGCGCCCGATGCGAGATTGTCTGCTTCCCGGAAAGGTTGTGCCCGTTGACGGTTCACGGGACGCGAACGTCGCGGTCGACATGCGGGTACACGCGGACGACGGAGCGAGTTTCCGCGCATTGGGGCTCGTCGACGTACCTACCGTCGACCATCGCCCCGAAAACGAGGAGTGGTTCGGCGCGTACCGGGATGCACTGTACAAGGACTACTGCGAAAAGCACTTGAGCAGTACGGATTCCCGCCCGGCGATCGCCCGGTTCGTGTTCGAGGGAGCGGCGACTGCCGGTCCGCTGCACCTGCTGACGAAGCTTTCACCGTCGGGTAGGGCGGCCTTCATCGAGCATCTTCCGGATGCGGGTGTGGTGCGCAACTGGACGCTTCAGCTGGGCAAGGATCCGGCCA
>NZ_JBSGBY010000270.1:0-10928 GCF_053601505.1 Nocardia sp. NPDC004722 | reverse complement strand
CCTCGAGCCACTGCTTCAGCTGATCCTGCACCGCGTGATTCTCGCACGTTCCGCCTCAGGTTCGGGGCACGGCGCACAGATTCAGAGAATGGCGGCGGCTCAGCGGGTTCCGGTGCGGACGCCGTCTCGGATCTGGTACACGCGGGAGGTGGTGATATCGCCCGCGGCCTTGGCGATCAGGAACACGCGCTCGCCGGCGGCGGTGGCGTCCTTGATGCGGTCGCGCCAGATGGCGTCGGCGGCCTGGGCGGCCTGCTTGGCGGCCTCGCGCGCACGGGTGGCTTCGCGAATGTCCTGCAGGAGCGGGGTGGGCATGGAGGCAACCTTCCTGGTCCCCGGAGTGGACGGCGGATCTCGCCGCCTTTTCAAACTAGGCGGTCTGATGAGTCGAAGTCAAGGCTGCTTGTCTCGAAAATGACTCATGTCGAGTTCGCTCTCGGAGGAATCTTCACCAGCGCGCTTGACCTGAACCTATGTCGAGGTTCGAAGCTCGACTCATCGACAGCGGTCGAGATCGACAGGGAGGCAATGACATGCGAGTGGTGCAGGCGAAGGAATTCGGCGGACCCGAAGTGCTCTCGGTGACGGAGGCGCCGGACCCGGTGGCCGGGCCGGGCGAGGTGGTGGTGCGGGTCGCGGCCGCGGATGTGATGTTCCTCGACACCATGCTGCGCAGTGGTGTCGGCGCCGCCTACTTCCCGGTGGTGCCGCCGTTCGTGCCCGGCGGCGCGGTGGCGGGCACGGTCGAGGCGGTCGGACCCGAGGTCGATGCGACCTGGATCGGCAAGCGCGTCGCCACTCCGACCGCGGCCAGCGGCATCGGCGGCGGGCTGCCCGTCGGCGGCTACGCGGAACTGGCCCTGGCCAAGGTGGCCACCCTGGCCGTCGTGCCCGAGGAGCTGAGTTTCGTGCAGGCGGCCGCCCTCGCTCACGACGGGCGCACCGCCCTCGCGGTCGCCGATCGGGCGAATACCCAACCGGGCCAGTGGGTGCTGATCACCGCCGCCGCGGGTGGCCTGGGCACGCTGCTCATCCAGCTCGCCCGCGCGAACGGGGAGCGGGTCATCGCCGTCGCCCGGGGCGAGGCGAAACTCGCTCTCGCGCAACGACTCGGCGCACACGAGGTCGTCGACTACTCGCAACCGGACTGGGCCGAACAGGTGCGGGCGATCACCGGCGGGGTGCAGACCGTCCTCGACGGCGCGGGCGGTGACATCGGCCGCGCGGCGCTCACCACGCTCAACGCGGGCGGATCGCTCATCGCCTACGGCAATTCGGCGGGCGGGTTCGCCGCGGTGGACGCGGAAGCCGCTGCGGCCCAAGGTATCACCCTCGTCTCGCTGTTCGATGTCGCGACTCCCGACACCGATTGGCTCGGCCTGCACGAGCGCGCGCACGCCGAAGCCGCGGCGGGCCGCCTCGAGGTCGTCGTCGGCCAGACCTTCCCCCTGGAAGAAGCTGCCGCCGCACACGCCGCCATCGCTTCCCGTGCCGCGATCGGTCGCACCATACTCACCGTCTGATCGGCGTGTCGTAGACGACCGCCCAGTCCGCAGGAGCAAGGTTGGACCGGGCGGACGGCGTGCCACCGTCCGCGCCCCACACGCGGGATCGACGATGGATACGCGGAGTCGGCGATGTGAGTGGAGGCGGCGGCGCGTGTATGTCGGCAGTGCGAGATCGGTGGTGGGCGCGGGGTTTGCGGTGGTGCATCGGGTTGGCGACGGGCGGACGGAGGCGGCTTTGCGTACACGGACCGGAGTGGTCGGGGCGCTGATCGCCGCGGCGTGCCTGGGCTGGGCCGCGTCGGCGGGGGCCGCGCAACCGCCGCCGACCGATGTGCTGCCGGTCCCGGCCGATATCGAGCCGTTGCAGGTGCCCGAGCGCACCTCGATCTCGGTGCGCACGATGGTGCCGGGCGTGGGGTGGGGGACCGAGAACGAGACCGAAGAGCGTGCGGCACTGTCGATTTCGAAGCTGTTCATCGCCGACTACGCGCTCCGGCACGGGGACGGGTCGGCCGCCGACCGGGACCTGTGCGAGCGCATGATCCGCAAATCCGACGATGCCGCAGCGGATCAGCTCTCGCGCAAATACCCCTCCGCCATCGACGACATCGCCCGCGAATACGGGCTGCCCGCCACGCACGGCGCGGGCGGCTGGGAACTGTCCACCACGAGCACCGCCGATGTCGCCGACTTCCTCGCCGCCAAGGTCCGCACCGAACCCGACAGCCCCATCCTCGCCTGGATGGAGGAACCCGCCGACAAGGCCGCCGACGGCACCCGTCAGGACTGGGGCACCGCCCGCCTCCCGCAAATCCTCGGCAGCAAATGGGGCTGGTCCGATCTAGGCGATCCAGAGGTCGCCTCAGCCTCCTTCGGCCCCGGCTTCACCGTCGCCGCCCACACCTACGGCACCGCCGAGCAACAAACCCAAGACGTCCAAAACGTCCTGTGGGGCCTGATCGGCAAACTAACCCCACCCCGGCATTAACTCCGCCCCGCCACTGCCCCCCGCCCCCGTGACCGAGCCTGCCCGCTGCCGAAAGCGACCTGGCCGCCAACGGGCGCGGCGGGCGGCTACTCCTGGCGTCGAGCGTCGCCGTGGCACACGGCCTCGCCTTTGGGATCCGGCGTGCGTCACCTCGTCATCTCAGCGTGTTTTCGGCTGGGATCCACACCCCGCTGTCGCCGTTCGCGTGGATTCGGCCAAATGCACGCCGGAATGACGATTGGGGGCTGGCCGTCCTCGGCGTGGGCGTGAGCTGCGCCACTCGTCAAGACTCTTGCATTCGGAATGATTGTGTCTTCACAATCATTGTGTGCTTACAACTGTTGAGGGGCTGAGCTCGCGGCGGAAGACGATCATCTTGATCACCTGCTGCTTGAGCCTGCTGATCTCTTCCATGGACGCGACCATCGTGAACGTCGCCATCCCGACCATCCGCACCGATCTGGGTGCGCCGATGTCGAAGCTGCAGTGGATCGTCGACGTCTATACCCTCACCCTCGCCAGCCTGCTCATGCTCTCCGGCGCGGCCGCCGATCGGTTCGGGCGCAAGCGGGTGTTCCGCATCGGCCTGCTGCTGTTCGCGGCCGGTTCGCTGCTGTGCAGCCTCGCACCCACCATCGAGGTGCTGATCGGCGCGCGGTTCCTGCAGGCCGTCGGCGGTTCCATGCTGAATCCCGTTGCCATGTCGATCATTACGACCACCTTCGTGGGCAGCGTGGAGCGCGCTCGCGCGGTCGGTGTGTGGGGTGCGGTGGTCGGCATCTCGACGGCCATGGGGCCGCTGGTCGGCGGCGTGCTCATCGACAGCCTGGGCTGGCAGTCGGTGTTCTGGATCAATCTGCCCATCGTGGCGGTCGCGCTGGTGCTCACCACCGTCTATGTGCCGGAATCGAAGTCGGCCAAACCGCGCGGGATCGACCCGATCGGTCAGGTACTGGCCATCGCGGTGCTGTTCACGCTGGTGTTCGGCCTGATCGAGGGCAAGCCCGCCATCTTCGCCGTCACGGCGCTGGCCCTGGGCGGATTCCTCTGGCACGAAGCACGGCACCCCTCGCCGTTCATCGATCTGCGTTTCTTCCGCAGCTTCCCGTTCTCCTCGGCCACCGTGATCGCGGTCTGCTCGTTCGCCGCGCTGGGCGCGTTCCTGTTCGACATGTCGCTGTATCTGCAAGGGACACGGCACTTCTCGGCCGTGCACACCGGCCTGCTCTACCTGCCGATGGCGGTCGGCATGCTGATCTTCTCGCCGCTGTCGGGCCGGCTGGTCGGCCGCCACGGCACCCGCCCGTCACTGCTGGCCGCGGGCACCCTGATGGCGGTGGCCGCCGTCGGCCTGACACTGCTGCACGCGGACACTCCGATCTGGCAGCTGGTCATCACTTTCGCGGTGTTCGGTATCGGCTTCGGCATGGTGAACGCGCCCATCACCACCACCGCGGTCAGCGGCATGCCGCTCGATCGCGCGGGCGCGGCGGCCGCGGTGGCCTCCACCAGCCGCCAGGTCGGCGTGAGTCTCGGTGTGGCACTGTGTGGTGCGCTCACCGGCGCGGGATTGTGGTGGACCATCGCGGGTTTCGCCACCGCCGTCATCGCGCTCGGCGTCGCCGCCAATACCGACTGGGCGTACCGTTCGCGAGACCGCATCGCCCCCTTGCTCGAACAGAAGGTCCCCGCTCATGCCGGCTGACACGCCCTCGACCGATATGGTCTGGCGGCAACTCACCCACCTGGTCATGGACACCCGCGACGGCTGGAAGCGCGCGGTGGTGGAGCGAACCGGCATGCCGTTCAGCCGTATTCGCGTGCTGCGCCGATTGCTGCCCGGCCCGCTCACCGCCAAGGAGCTGGCCCGGGCGGCCGCCATGGACGCCCCGGCCACCACCGTCGTGGTCAACGATCTCGAGGAACGCGGCCTGGTGATCCGCGAGATCGACCCGTCCAACCGGCGTTCCAAACTCATCTCACTCACCCGGGCCGGGCAGGAAACAGTGGCCGAGGCGCTCGCCACACCCGACCCCGCCCCTGCGGAACTGGCCGCCCTGACCCCCGCCGACCTGCGCACTCTCCACGAGATCCTGCGCAAACTCGAACACTGACTTACGGCTTCGTGATTCAACCGTTATCGTTTGTCCCGTGCGACACCGACACTGGCAATCCCTGGCGGCTCTCTGCGGCGCCCTGCTGATCGCGGGCTGCGGGCAGAGCATCACCGCCACACCGGTTTCGGCGTCCGAGCCGCGGCCCAGCGTGGCACCCGCCTCGACTCTCGCTCCGACCTCGCCGCTGCTGCCCATCGCGGGCCAGACCGTGGTCATCGATCCCGGCCACAACGGCGGCGGCGCGGCCCATCCCGACGAGATCAACGCCCAGGTGCCCGACGGGCGCGGCGGCATGAAGCCCTGCAACACCACCGGCACCAGCGGCAATGACGGTTACACCGAGCACGAGTTCAATTGGGCTGTCGGTCAGCAGGTCCGGGATCTGCTCACCGCGCGCGGCTATCACGTGGTCATGAGCCGCGACAGCGACGACGGCGTCGGGCCCTGCGTGAACGATCGCGGCACCCTCGGCAATCGGGTCGGCGCGGCCGCGGTGGTCTCCATCCACGCCGACGGCGCGCCCGCGGGCGACCACGGCTTCCACGTCGCATACTCCTCGCCCGCGCTCAACGACGCGCAATCCGGGCCCTCGGTGGCGCTGGCCACCATGCTGCGCGACACCATGGTCGGCGCGGGATTCACCAACTCCAACTACGTCGGTTCCGACGGTCTCGACCCGCGCGCGGATCTGGCCGGGCTCAACTTCTCCGAGCGCCCGACCGCCCTCATCGAATGCGGCAATATGCGCGATCCCGGCGATATCGCGGTCCTCGAATCACCGGACGGCCGCGCGCGATTCGCGCAGGCCATCGCCAACGCCATCGCCGCCTACGTCGGCTAGCACATCCCACTGAACGACTCACGGCGCGGGGTGCGTCCGCGCCCGGTTTGCCGTGAGTAGATTCTTCACGTCATTTCGGAATATTTTCGGGCTTCATGCAAGCAACCGGACCGCAGAGTTCCGGGGAGGACTCCTTGACCACCACCGACGTACGGCCGCGCTCGCGTTTCGCGAACTGGCTACTAGAGGACGCGGGTGAGCACCACTCGCAGATTCAGGGGCCGATGGCCAAGAAAGCCCCCAAGGAGCATCAGCATTCCTGGTGGAAGGTCATGTGCCTCACCGGTGTCGACTACTTCTCGACACTGGGCTACCAGCCCGGTATCGCGGCGCTGGCCGCGGGCGTGCTGTCGCCGCTGGCGACCATCGTGCTGGTGGCGCTCACCCTGCTGGGCGCGCTGCCGGTGTATCGCCGGGTCGCCAAGGAGAGCCACGACGGCGGCGGCTCGATCGCCATGTTCGCCAAGTTCCTGCCGAACTGGTGGGGCAAGATCTTCATCCTGGTGCTGTTGGGCTTCGCGGCCACCGACTTCACCATCACCATGACGCTCTCGGCGGCCGACGGCGCCGCGCACATCGTGGAGAATCCGAATGTGCCGTCGTTCCTGCACGACCAGAACATGACCATCACCCTGGTCCTGCTGGCGTTGCTGGCGGCGGTGTTCCTCAAGGGTTTCAGCGAGGCCATCGGCATCGCGGTAGGACTGGTCGGCGCGTACCTGGCGCTGAACGTGGTGGTCGCGGTGGTCGGCATCGTGAAGGTGGCGCAAGCCCCGCACCTGATTACCGACTGGTCGCATCTGCTGACGGCCAAGCACGGCAATATCTTCGCCATGATCGGGGTGGCGCTGCTGGTCTTCCCGAAACTGGCGCTGGGACTTTCCGGCTTCGAGACCGGTGTCGCGGTCATGCCGCAGATCAAGGGCAATCCGGCCGACTCCAAGGAGTTCCCGCGCGCCCGCATCGTCGGCACCCGCAAGCTGCTGACCACGGCGGCGTTCATCATGAGCGGGTTCCTCATCATCACCAGCTTCATCACCACCATCCTGATTCCGGAGCGGGAATTCGAGGAGGGCGGGCAGGCCAACGGGCGCGCGCTGGCCTATCTGGCGCACGAGTACCTCGGCAATGTGTTCGGCTCGATCTACGACATCAGCACCATCGCCATCCTGTGGTTCGCGGGCGCGTCGGCCATGGCCGGTCTGCTGAACCTGGTGCCGCGCTACCTGCCGCGCTTCGGCATGGCCCCGGAGTGGGCGCGCCAGATCCGGCCGCTGGTCCTGGTTTTCGCGCTGGTGTCCTTCGGCATCACCTGGTACTTCAACGCGAGCGTGGACGCGCAGGGCGCGGCGTACGCGACCGGTGTGTTGGTGCTCATCACCTCCGCCGCCGTCGCGGTGACCATCTCCGCCTGGCGCAAACAGCAGTACTCGCGGGTGGTGGGTTTCGGCCTGGTGTCGCTGATCTTCGTCTACACGACGATCGACAACATCATCGAGAAGCCCGCGGGTCTGCACCTGGCCATCCTGTTCGTGGTCGCGATCATCGTGGTGTCCTTGGCCTCCCGCATTCGCCGGGCCTTCGAGCTGCGGGCCGTCGAGGTGATCTTCGACGAGAAGGCGTGCGCGATGATCGACCAGCTCGCCGAGCGCGGTGAGATCCGCATCGTCACCCACGACATCACCGACGGCCGCTCGCCGGAGGAGTACGCGGAGAAGGAAGCCGACCAGCGGCGCGAGAGCCACATTCCCGCGGACGAGCCGATCCTGTTCCTCGAGGTCATCGTGAAGGACCCCTCGGAGTTCTCCACCACGCTCAATGTCACCGAGGTGGATGTGGACGACTACCACATCCTCACCGTCGAGGCCGCGGCCGTGCCCAATTGCATCGCGTCGATTCTCATCGCGATCCGGGACCGAACCGGTGAGTGCCCGCACGTGTACTTCGAATGGACCGAGGGCAATCCGCTGACCAACCTGGTGCGCTTCCTCTTCTTCGGTGAGGGCGAGGTGGCCCCCGTGACCCGCGAGATCCTGCGCCGCGCCATCCCGCGCCGCTCGCAGCGGCCGCACGTGCACGTCGACAGCTAGCGGTCGGCCGCGTCGATCAGGGCCTCGACGACACGCCGTAACCCCTCGTCGTCCCGGGTGATTCCGGGGTGGCGAGGGGTTCGCCTTATCGACATCGAATATATGTGTAACTCCTAGTTTCATGCATGGGTAGAATATTGCTACGCTCACGCAGCAAACGTGGATACGAGATCCAGGAGTACCGATGAAGCTACTTCCGACGCTGGGCCGTCGCTCGCCGGTGACCGAACCCGGAGAGGTAGCCCTGCAGGCACGCAATGTGCAGTTCGATTGGTCGCGGACCGAACCGGTCTGGATGAAGCGTGATCCGATCGCCTCGCACGTCCTCAATGCCCTGAGCATGCTGCTGCCCGAGGGCGAGCGCATGTTCCTGGTGACCTTCGGCGAGGCGCTGGAACTGGTCAAGGACGAGAAGCTGCGCGAAGCCATGATCGGCTTCATCGGGCAGGAGTCCATGCACGCCGAGAGCCACCACGGTGCCCTCGAACAGGTGCTGAAGACCCACGGCATCGACGTCGAACCCTATGTGCAACAGGCGGAGTTCATCTTCCGCAAGACGCTCGGCCCGCGCGAGATGAGCACCCCGGCCGCCCAGCAGCAGCAACTGGTGGAACGCCTGGGCGTGATCGCGGCGCTCGAGCATTTCTTCGCCTGGCTCGGCGACTGGGTGCTCAATGCCGACCTCGAGAAGTTCGACGCCGACCCGCAGATGCTGGACCTGTTCCGCTGGCACGGGGCCGAGGAGGTCGAACACCGCATGGTCGCGCACGATGTGGCCGAATACTTCGAGGTCGGCTACGTGCGCCGGTGCGCGCTCATGCTGATGGTGTTCCCCATCTTCATCGCCCTGCTGGCGCGTGGCGCGAAGTATCTGGTGCACCAGGATCCGTCGCTGCCCAACCACCGCTACCCGATGCTGATCCTGCGCATCTTCGCCTCCATGTGGCGGGGTTCGGTGCCGGGCATTCCGTCGCTGCTGGTGAGCGCGCTGTCCACCTTCAAGCCCGGCTACACCCCCGCGACCGTCGGTTCCAGCGCCCAGGCCATCGCGTACCTGGCGCAGTCCCCGGCCGCCCGGATGATGGCGTCGTGAGCGCTATCCGTCCCGTTCCGTTCGACCCGCCGCAGGACCTGTACGGCAAGGCGCGTGCCGACCGCACCACCCGGGTGCTGGACTTCATCGCCGAAAGCCGTTTGCGCTGGACCACTTTCGTCAACCGGCACGAACCGGATGTGCGGGTGGACGAGTGGCGCATCCCGCTGGTCGTGGTGGAGCGGCGGGTGGAAGCGCACGACACCGACGTCATCAGCCTGCTGATGACCGCGCCGGACGGCGGCAAGCTGCCGGAGTGGCGGCCGGGCGCGCACCTGGACCTGGAACTGCCGTCGGGCAAGGTGCGGCAGTACTCGCTGTGCGGCGATCCGGCCGACCGGCACGCGTATCGCGTTGCGGTGCGGCGCATTCCGCAGGGCAACGGGGGGTCCCTCGAAGTGCACGACACGCTGAAGGTGGGCACCCCGATCACCGTGCGCGGGCCGCGCAACGCCTTCCCGTTCGTGCTGCCCGGGTACGGATCCTCCGCCGCGCGTGTGCATTTCGTGGCCGGCGGCATCGGCATCACCCCGATCCTGCCGATGATCCGGATGGCCGAGCGGCTCGGCGTCGAGTGGAGCATGGTGTACGCGGGCCGGTCGCGCGACACCATTCCCTTTCTCTCGGAGGTGGAGTCGTTCGGGTCGCGGGTGACCGTGCGCACCGACGACGAGCACGGCATCCCGACCGGGGCCGACCTGCTGCCCGGCGTCGGCTCCGACACCTCGGTCTATTGCTGCGGGCCGGTCGTCATGACCCAGCTCATCGCCGACCGGATCCGTGAGATGCCCGGCGTGGAACTGTATTCCGAACGCTTCTCCCCGCCGCCGGTCGTCAACGGCACCGCTTTCCAGGTGGAACTGGCGCGCAGCGGCGAGGTCATCGACGTACCCGCCGACAAGTCGGTGCTGGAGGAAGTGCTGAAACTCCGCCCGGACAGCGCGTATTCGTGCCGTCAGGGCTTCTGCCGCACGTGTGTGGTGCGGGTCCGCGAGGGTGAGATCGACCATCGCGACACCGTGCTCACCGACGCCGAACGCGCGGCCGGCGACATGCTGATCTGTGTATCCCGTTGCGGCGGGGAACGTTTGGTGCTGGACCTCTAGCACCGTCTCAACGAGGAGAAGATCGTGACCGATCACCCCACCGTCATCCCCGCCGCCGAGCGCATGGTGCGCAGCGGCGAATTCGATATCGCCGTCTACGAATACGGTGAGCCCTCGGCCGAGACCATCGTGCTGGTGCACGGCTGGCCCGACGACAACCACCTGTGGGATCGGGTGGTGCCGCTGCTGGCCGACCGCTTCCACGTGGTCACCTACGACACCCGCGGACACGGCCGCTCCACCCGCACCGACCGCACCGAGGACTACCGGCTCGAGCACTTCGCGGCCGACTTCTTCGCCGTCGCCGACGCGGTGAGTCCCGATGCGCCCGTGCACATCCTGGCCCACGACTGGGGCTCGGTGGAGATGTGGGAGGCCGTCTGCGAGCCGCAGGCCGCCGGGCGGGTCGCCTCCTTCACCTCGGTGTCCGGGCCCAACCTCGACCACCTGGGCGCGTGGGTGCGCTCGAGCCTGTCGCAGGGCAAGGTGTGGGGGCCGTTCACCCAGATGCTGTCGTCGCTCTACACCGGGCTGTTCATGACGCCGGGCGTGCCGCGCGTGGTCTTGAAGCCGCTGGGCACCGAGAAGATGTGGTCGCGGTTCGTCGGCCTGATGAACGAGACCTCGCCGGAGAACATCAAGCTCGGGCCGGAATTCCGCCGCGACTTCTTCGACGGCATGCGCATCTACCGCGCGAACATCCTGCAGCGCCTCGGTGATCCGCGCGAGCGCCGCACCGAGGTGCCGGTGCAGCTGATCATCGCGCGCCGGGATGTGGCCGTGCGGCCCGCCGGGTACGCCGACACCAAGGATTACGCGCCCACCCTGTACCGGCGTGAGGTCGGCGGCGGGCACTGGCTGCCGTTCTCGCATCCGGAACTGCTGGCCACCTCCACCGCCGAACTCATCGACTCGCTGCGCACGGGGGAGACCTCGCGTGGGCTGAAGCGCGCCGAAGTCGGCACGCAGCAGCGGACTTTCGAGAATCAGCTGCTGGTGATCACCGGCGGCGGCAGCGGCATCGGCCGCGAGACCGCGCTGGCGTTCGCGCGGCGCGGGGCCGAGGTGGTGCTGTCCGACATCAACCTCGACTCCGCCAAGGAGACCGTGGAACTCATCGCGCGCGAAGGCGGTACGGCCCACGCCTACCAGCTGGACGTGTCCTCCGCGGCGGCCGTCGACGAG
>NZ_JBSGBY010000269.1:0-10933 GCF_053601505.1 Nocardia sp. NPDC004722 | reverse complement strand
CAGCCCGCCCGCCGCCACCTGCCGCACCCCCAGCGTCCCAGCCGTCACGACAGCCCCAGCGGCCGCCCAGCGGTCCTGGGGCTTTTTCATGCCCGACGGGCACTGTGACCGGGCTCATACGCCGTAAATTACAGTCGGCCCATGGGAGTTAATCAACGCGCGCAGATCGTGATGTCAGATGCTGAGATCACCGAATTCATCGAGCGCAGCCGCATCGCCACCATGGCCACCCTGAGCGCCACGGGCGCGCCCCACCTGGTCGCCATGTGGTACGCGGTGATCGATGGCGAGATCTGGTTCGAGACCAAGGCCAAGGCCCAGAAGACGGTGAATCTGCGCCGTGATCCGCGCATCACCGTGATGCTCGAGGCCGGCGACACCTACGACCAGCTGCGCGGAATTTCCCTGGAAGGCCGCGCCGAGGTCATCGAGGATCCCGAAGCCCTGTTCAAAGTGGGAATCAGCGTGTGGGAGCGCTACACCGGGCCATACAGCGAAGAGATGAAACCGTTCGTGGACCAGATGCTGCACAAGCGCGTGGCCGTGCGGGTGGTGCCCGAACGCATCCGCAGTTGGGATCACCGCAAACTCGGCCTGCCCGCAATGCCCAAGGGCGGCACCACCGCTCAGCCTTTGGACTAGTGCCGCTGAGCCTTCGGGCTAGTTCCACTACTTGAACCGAGAAAGTCGCACACCGCGAAAAAGTGAAGGCCCCCAGCCGATTGGCTGGGGGCCTTCACCTTGTAGTCCCGACGGGATTTGAACCCGCGCTACCGCCTTGAGAGGGCGGCGTCCTAGGCCGCTAGACGACGGGACCAGGAGTTGAGATTCCGGCGGTTTCCACCACCGGAGCTTCTCGAATCGAGAGCCGGAGCTCTCGCAGCTGGGGTACCAGGACTCGAACCTAGAATGGCTGAACCAGAATCAGCTGTGTTGCCAATTACACCATACCCCATTGACCTGGGCTTTCAGGCTCTCCCCGGGGGAAGTTCCTGGTCGCTTTCCGGCCGAGAAGAAGATTAGCAGCAACCTACCGTAGATACACAAACCGGCTGGTCAGAGGCCGGTTTGTGCACCTTTTCGGCAATCTCAGGCGAGCTCGGCAGCGGCTGCGCGGAGCCGATCCAGGGTCAGCTCCCGGCCCAGCAGTTCCAGCGACTCGTAGAGCGGCGGGCTGATGTGCGATCCGGTCACCGCGACGCGCACAGGCGCGAACGCCTTGTTCGGCTTGAGACCCAGGTCCTCGATGAGCGCGCCCTTGAGCGCCTCCTCGAGCGGAACCGCAGTCCATTCGGAAACGCCTTCCAGCGCTTTCACCGTCGCCTGCAATACCGGGGCGGCGTCCGCCTTCAGATTCTTCGCCTTCGCGGCCTCGTCGATCACGAAGTCTTCGGGCTTGATGAACAGGAACTTCAGCAGATCCCAGCCTTCGCTCAACACCTTCATCCGGGTCTGCACGAGATCGGCCGCCGTTTCGAACAGCTTCTCGTCGATCTCGGCGCCGATATGTCCGTGTTGCGTGAGGTACTCACGCAGTCGGTGAGCAAAATCACCGGGGGTCAACCGACGAATATGTTCGCCGTTGAGCGCATCGGCCTTCTTCTGATCGAATCGCGCCGGATTCGAATTCACCTTCGAGATATCGAAGGCTTCGACCATCTCCGTCATGGAGAAGACATCATGATCATCCGCGATGCCCCAGCCGAGCAGCGCCAGATAATTCAGCAAACCCTCCGGAATGAAGCCCCGGTCGCGGTGATGGAAGAGATTCGACTCCGGATCACGCTTGGACAACTTCTTGTTGCCCTGACCCATCACGAACGGCAGGTGCCCGAACTCCGGGGTGAACTCGGCGACGCCGATTCGGATCAGCGACTCGTAGAGCGCGAGCTGCCGCGGAGTGGAGGACAGCAAATCCTCGCCGCGCAAAACGTGGGTGATCTTCATCATCGCGTCGTCGACCGGGTTGACCAGCGTATAGAGCGGATCACCATTACCGCGGGTGAGCGCGAAATCGGGGACGACGCCCGCCCGGAAGGTGGTCTCGCCGCGCACCAGGTCGTTCCAGGTGAGGTCGTGGTCGGGCATGCGCAGCCGGATCACCGGGTTGCGGCCCTCGGCCTTGTAGGCGGCGATCTGCTCAGGGGTGAGGTCACGGTCGAAGTTGTCGTAGCCCAGCTTGGGATCCCGACCGGCGGCCTTGTGACGGGCCTCGACTTCCTCAGGCGTGGAGAAGGATTCGTAGGCCTCCCCCGCCACCAGCAGGCGCCGCACCACATCGAGATGAATGTCACGCCGCTGCGACTGCCGGTACGGCTCGTAGGGGCCGCCGACCTCCGGGCCCTCGTCCCAGGTGAGGCCGAGCCAGCGCAGGGCGTCGAGGATGGCCGCGTAGGACTCCTCGGAATCGCGTGCGGCGTCGGTGTCTTCGATGCGGAAGACGAAGGTGCCGCCGTGGTGGCGTGCGAAGGCCCAGTTGAACAGGGCGGTGCGGACCAGTCCCACATGCGGTGTGCCGGTGGGAGACGGGCAGAAACGTACCCGGACGTCGGTCATGGCTCTCTCTCGTTCAGCGTTTGGCGGCAACGGGATTGGACAGGGTGCCGATACCGGACACGGTGACCGAGACGGTCTGACCGGCCTGCAGCGGCCCCACGCCCTCGGGCGTGCCGGTGAGGATGACATCGCCGGGGAGCAAGGTCATTACGGTGGTCACCCACTCGATCAGCTTCGGAATATCGTGCAGCAGAAGTGAAGTGCGACTGCGCTGCTTCACCTGGCCGTCGACCTCGGTGACGATCTCCAGATCCGAAGGGTCCAGCGAGGTCTCGATCCACGGGCCGAGCGGGCAGAAGGTGTCGTAACCCTTGGCGCGGGTCCACTGGCCGTCGTGGCGCTGCTGATCGCGGGCGGTGACGTCGTTGGCGACGGTGTAACCCAGGATCACCTCGTTCGCGCGGGCGGCGGGCACGTCCTTGCAGGGGCGGCCGATCACGATCGCCAGCTCGCCCTCGTAGTCCACCTGAGAAGAACTGGGCGGCAGGATGATCGGCGCGTTCGGGCTCTGAATCGAGGTGCTGGGCTTCATGAAGATGACCGGGTCGGCGGGGGCGGGGCCGCCCATCTCCTCGGCGTGCGCGGCGTAGTTCTTGCCGATGCAGATCACCTTGCTGGCCAGGATGGGGGCGAGCAGGCGGACGTCGGCCAGCTGCCAGCTGCGACCGGTGAAGGTCGGGGTGCCGAACGGGTGTTCGGCGATTTCACGGGCGACGGCTGACGAATCGTCTCCTTCGATACTGACGAAAGCGACTCCATCTGGGCTGGCAACTCGACCTAGGCGCATGGTTGGCATCCTATCGACCGGCTTCGACCTGCCCGAACGCGCCCGACCGCGGGGCAGGACCGGGCCGCGGGGTGGTGGTGGCGTGACGACTCGGGCGGGGCGAATGTCACGGTGGCATCCCCGCCCGCATCGCCCCGAGTCCATTGTGGAAAGCGCTTATACGCAAGGCAACTCACTTTTCGCCACCCCTCTCACAAGATCGATAGCGGGGTGTGAGCAAACTGACAGCTCGTCCCGGAAATCGTCTTGCGCCTCAGGTGTACCGTAGGGTCCGATGTTCAAAGAGTAAGACATTGGTTCCACATAGTGAGACGCGAGGTGAGGGTCATGACCACCGTGACACAGATTGGTGCGACGCGACGGTGGAGCATGCTGGCCCTCGGCGTCTTCGCGCAGACCTCCACCGCAGTAATGACCAACGGCGCCCCCTTCCTGCTGCCGTCACTGACTCAGCGCGGAATGTCGCTGGCCACGGCCGGTCTGCTGGTCGCCATGCCGCTGGTCGGGCTGTGCTGCACGCTGATCGCGTGGGGCTGGATCGTCGATCACGTGGGCGAGCGCGCGGCCCTGGTGGCCGGTCCCGCGATCATGTTCGTGACCGGTGTCGCGGCGGCCTGCGTCACGAACTACGTTGCGCTGGGGGCATTGCTGTTCCTGGCGGGAGCGGGCGGCGGCAGCACCAACGGGGCCAGCGGCCGGGTCATCGTGGGCTGGTTTCCCAAGGATCAGCGCGGGCTGGCCATGGGCATCCGGCAGACGGCACAACCGCTGGGTGTGGCCGTCGGCGCGGTGACCATCCCCGCCGTCGCTGCGGCACACGGCTTCTCGATGGCCGTGCTGGTACCGGCGGTCATGGCGGGCGTGGCGGCGATCAGCTGCCTGGTCGGGATTGTGGATCCGCCGCGGCCCGAATCCGCCGGGGGCGCAGGACGACCCACGAACCCCTACCGCGGGGATTCGACGCTGTGGCGCATTCACGGGGTGTCCATTCTGCTGGTCATCCCCCAGGCCACCATCTGGACGTTCGGTCTGCTGTGGCTGCACCGCGATGTCGGAATGTCGCTGGCGGCAGCGGGCGCGCTGGTCACCGGCACCCAAATCGTGGGCGCGGCAGGGCGAATCGGCGCGGGGATCTGGTCGGATCGGGTCGGCAGCCGGTTGCGGCCGCTGCGCACGGTGGCCGTGATGGCCGTTATCTCCATGTCCGCCTTGGCCGTATCGGCGTGGGCGCACTGGTGGTGGGCGGCCATCCCGATCCTGGTGGCGGCCTCGGCGATCACGGTGGCCGACAACGGCCTGGCCTTCACCGCGGTGGCCGAGATCGCGGGTCCGTACTGGTCAGGGCGTGGCTTGGGCATCCAGAACACGGGGCAGAACCTGGCCGCGGCCGCGATCGCCCCGGCCTTCGGCGCACTGATCACGATGTCCGGTTTCCCGATCACATACGCGCTGGCCGCGTTGATCGCCTTGGCGGCAGTCCCGTTGGTGCCCACCGGTTCCCGTTGATGTGCTGATCTTCGGCAAATCAGGAAGAGCTGCGCCCGTTACGTTTTCGCATCCGAATGCAATGATGCGAGATGTCTCACTGCCCCAGCAGGTTTGACGAAATCACTTCCCAGGATGGCATTTCGGTCACGATTAGGGAACGGGCGAGGGGTGTGACGCGGTCGGATTTCGATCATTCGACACTGGTACGAACCAGTGAATCACCTTGCCGCCGTCGATATTCGGCCACGGAAACCGACAAGCCCCCGTCCCCGCATCGGCGGGAACGGGGGCTTGACCGTTTTGTCCTACAGCGAGGCGGCGATCCGGTCGCCGATCGCGACGGTGGAGGCGGCGCCCGAGCGCGACTCCAGATCCTTGGCGACGGCGGTCTCGATGCGCGCGGCCTCCTCGGCCTTGCCGAGGTGGTTCAGCAGCAGCGCCACCGACAGGATCGCGGCGGTCGGGTCGGCCTTGGACTGGCCCGCGATGTCCGGGGCCGAACCGTGCACCGGCTCGAACATGGACGGGTTGGTGCCCGAGGCGTCGATATTGCCGGAGGCGGCCAGGCCGATGCCACCGGAGACCGCGGCGGCCAGGTCGGTGATGATGTCGCCGAACAGGTTGTCGGTGACGATCACGTCGAAGCGGCCCGGGTCGGTGACCATGTGGATGGTGGCGGCATCGATGTGCTGGTACGCGGTTTCGATGTCCGGGTACTCCGCGCCGACCTCGGCGACGGTGCGCGACCACAGCGAACCGGCGAACGCGAGGACGTTGTTCTTGTGCACCAGGGTCAGGTGCTTGCGGCGCTTGCGGGCGGTCTCGAAGGCGTAGCGGACCACGCGCTCGACGCCGAAGCGGGTGTTGGTGGAGACCTCGGTGGCCACCTCGTGCGGGGTGTTGACGCGGATCGCGCCGCCGGTGCCGGTGTAGGGGCCTTCGGTGCCCTCGCGCACGACCACGAAGTCGATGTCCGGGTTGGCGGCCAGCGGGCTGGTGACGCCCGGGTACAGCCTGGAGGGGCGCAGGTTCACGTGGTGATCCAGCTCGAAGCGGGTGCGCAGTAGCAGGCCGCGCTCGAGCAGGCCGCTCTGCACCGACGGGTCGCCGATCGCGCCGAGCAGGATGGCGTCGTGCTGCTTGAGCTCCGGGATGACATTGTCCGGGAGGATCTCGCCGGTGGCATGGAACCGCTTGGCTCCCAGGTCGTATTCGGTCTTCTCGACACCGGGCACCACCGTGTCGAGCACCTTGAGGGCCTCGGCGATGACCTCGGGACCGATACCGTCGCCCGGAATGACAGCCAGTTTCATGAAATCCATGCTCCGTTCGTGATCCGCTCCGTGCTGGCAGGAGAGTCCATCGGCCACCCTAGCGGGTACCGGTTCCACCCCTTTCACCAGGGCGAATGACTCCCAACCAGTGGGACGGCCGAGGGGTTCAGGGCTGGATTCCGGCGCGGCGGCATTCCTGTCGCACCTTGAGCGAGAGCGCGTCCTGCTGCCCCGACACCGTCCGGCACCACTGTTGCGCCTGGTCCCCGCAGGCCCGCTGCTGCTGCCCGCCCATCGACCCCGCGGAAAGCACTGCGACGCAGCCGTTCTCGGAGCGGCTGTAGTCGGGCCGGTGATCCAAGACGGTCCACAGCACCGCCCCGGCCAGCAGCAGCACGGCGACGAGCACGGTACCGATCACCAGATTACGGCGTTCCCGCCCGGTCAGCGGCTCGGTGGGCGGCGTCTTTCCACGCATTCACCAATAATCGACGAGAAACCCGCCCGCTTCACCCGATTCGGGCGCGAAAATCAACTCATGAACGCGTCGTACCCGCTCCACTCGACCGTCCACTGTGTCGTCACCGGACATGGAGCCCACTGGGTTTCGGTCCGCACCGCCTCGGGCCGGTCCGGCACCATCGAATGCGATCTCCTGCACGAACGCTCCGGCCCCTGCCGCGACGGCGTGTGGCCCCGCATCGGCGACCACATCTCCTGCACGGTGCTCGGCTACACCCGCAACGGCCTGATCCGCTTCGGCGCCCCGACGCCGGAGTGACCGCGCCGGGTAGGGTTCGGCAGATGTTCGACAATCTCCGACTCGAGCGCAAACTCATTCGCCTGGAACGCAAGATCGATCTCATCATCGAGCACCTGGGCATCGCCGATCCGACCGGGACCGTCAATTACACCGAGATCGACGAACTCCTCCAGCGCGGCAAGAAGATTCACGCCATCAAGGCTTACCGCGAACAGGACCCGACGGCGAGCCTGGTCGAAGCCAAGGACGTGATCGAAGCCCGAGCCGCCCGCCGCGACCGCTGACCCGCACCCCGAACAGCACTGTGCCCCTGCCGTTTCCACGGCAGGGGCACAGTTTTTCAGACGGTGCGCGTCAGCTCAGGTCGACCTGGGCGACCTTGGCAGCGCCGACGGCCTCGGCGATAGCGTTCTGGACCTCGGCGGGCACGTCCTTGTTGACGCGCAGGATGACGGTGGCGCCCTCGGCGTCGAGGTCCTGGGTCATCTGGGCTGCCTGGATGTCGATGCCGGCGTCGCCGAGCTTGGTGGCCAGGCGGCCGAGCTGACCCGGCTTGTCCTCGTAGTTGACGACGGCCAGGTTGAGGCCCTCGGCGCGCATGTCGTAGTTGCGGCCGTTGATGTTGACGATCTTCTGGACCTGGTGCGGCTCGGTCAGGGTGCCCGCCACGTTCAGGGTGCGGCCGTCGCCGAACACGGCGCGCAGGTCGACCAAACTGCGGTGGGTCGGGCTCTCCGAGACGGTGGTGACGGTGGCCTCCAGGCCGCGGTCCTTGGCCAGCGACGGGGCGTTGACGAAGGTGACCGAGTCCTCGATGAGGGCGGAGAAGACGCCGCGCAGGGCCGAGAGCTCAAGCACCGCAACATCATTGGCGGTCAGCTCGCCGCGCACCTGGACCTCGAGCGAGACCGGCAGCTCGTCGGCGAGGGCGCCCAGCAGCGCGCCCTGCTTGCGAACGATCTCCAGCCACGGGGCGACCTCTTCGGTGACCGAGCCACCGGTGACGTTCACCGCGCCGGGCACGAACTCACCGGCGAGGGCCAGCTGCACCGACTTGGCCACATCGGTGCCCGCGCGGTCCTGGGCCTCGGCGGTGGAGGCGCCCAGGTGCGGGGTGACGACGACCTGCGGCAGCTCGAACAGCGGGCTGTCGGTGGACGGCTCGGTCTCGAACACGTCGATACCGGCGGCGCGCACGTGACCCGAGGTGATGGCGTCGGCGAGCGCCTGCTCGTCGATCAGACCGCCGCGGGCGGCGTTGACGATGATGACGCCCTTCTTGGTCTTGGCCAGGGTCTCCTTGTTCAGCATGCCCTTGGTCTCAGGAGTCTTGGGCAGGTGAATGGAGATGAAGTCGGCGCGCTCGAGCACCTCGTCCAGGGTCAGCAGCTCGATGCCCAGCTGGGCGGCGCGGGCCGGCGAGGTGTAGGGGTCGTACGCGACGATCTTGGTCTCGAAGGCGGCGAGACGCTGCGCGAACAGCTGGCCGATGCGGCCCAGGCCGATGACGCCGACGGTCTTGCCGAAGATCTCGACACCGTTGAACTTGCTGCGCTGCCAGGTGTGCTCGCGCAGGGTGGCGTCGGCGGCCGGGATCTGACGCGCGGCGGCCAGCAGCAGGGTGACGGCGTGCTCGGCGGCGGTGTGGATGTTGGAGGTCGGGGCGTTGACGACCATGACGCCGCGCTCGGTGGCCGCGGGCACGTCGACATTGTCGAGGCCGACGCCGGCGCGCGCGACGATCTTCAGGTTCTTACCGGCCTCGAGCACCTCGGCGTCGACGGTGGTGGCCGAACGCACCAGCAGCGCATCGGCTTCCGGCACGGCCGCGAGCAGCTCGGGGCGGTTGGGGCCGTCGACCCAGCGAACCTCGACGCCGGAGCCCAGCGCGTCGACGGTCGACTGGGCGAGCTTGTCGGCGATCAGAACAACAGGGCGGCCTGCTTGGCTCACGGTGAGGTACTCCTGAGGAAGGGATCCGGCGGTGCTGGATTCAGTGATTAACGGCCGCCAGCTTAATGGGCTTGATTCCAGGGTGTTTTACCGCCTGGTAGGCAACTGCCATCAAAGCTGTGAACTGCGGGTTTCCGAACCGATATATGAATACGGGCCGGTTGGTCGAGTTACTTCCGAATGGGAGAAGCCGGTCCCGCGCTGTGGCATCGGAACCGGCTTCCCACGAGCACGACTCAGGCGGCGACTTCGGCCGACAGCATCAGATCCGCGACCGCGCCGTATGCCGCGGTCCAGGTCTGCGCGAGTTCCGGCGTCCAGCCGTCACCCAGGAAGTGCTCGAGGGTGGCGAGCAGCGAGGCACCCGCCACCGGATAGTGCTCGGCGACGACGCCGAGGCGGGCGTGGTGCGCACCCAACTGCTGCACGAACGACGGATCGTCCGCGAGGGTCTGCACATTCGTGACGATCCGGGCCAGACCCGACAGGAAGCGCTCCCGCTGCGGTCCCAGATCTTCGGCGAACATGCCCCGCACCTCGGGGTGCGCGGCGAAGAGATGGTCGTAGAAGTACTCGACGGCCTGCGGGCCGATCGCGTCGACCTGCTGCCAAATGGACTGCAACGCTTCGATATTCACAGGGATGCTCCCCAATTCCGTTTCTCGCGTGGGCTGTTGCGATGGGTCGATGCCGTTCAGTGCTGTGCGGCGTGCTCCACACCCGCGGCCGGTAGGCCGGAGGGGAACGAATCACCGGGCAGCACACCGACGATGGCTCCCGGCAGCGGCAACAGGGCCAGCTTGTCGACCTCGATGTTCAAGGTCGCGACAATGGCCTGCAACTGCGACCGCAGCAGCTCGGAGTAGGCGCGCAGCTGCTCGTGGCGCTGATCCTCCAGCTCCGGGTCCGGGAAGCCGGCTCGGGTGGAGCCCGCGGAATCCCTTGCCCGCTGCAGCAATTCGCGCTGCTGGGCGCGCGCGACCGACATCAGGTCGCGCGCATGCTGTTCGGCCTGTTCGACAATGGCGTCGGCGGAGAGCTGCGCGCGGTTGAGCACGTGCACGGCGCGGGCACTGATGCCCAGCTCGTCCTTCTCCAATTCGTCCTGCAGCCTGGCGATCTCCCAGTGCGCGTTGGCCAGCTGCTGTTGCAGCTCTGCCACCTCACCGGCCGACGCCATGGTCTGCATCTGCATCGACAGGGCCTCGCTCTTGGCCGACAGCTGCATGTTCTCCCGTTGCAGCCGGGCCAGTTCCGGGGAATTGCTGGTCAGGGTGAGGTTGCGGTTCTCGCGGGTGAGCCGGGTCATGGCGGAGCGGACATGCTCGAGGAAGCGGTCGACCTCCTCGGCGTCGTAACCCTTGCGGCCCAGGCGCGCGTTCTTGAAGCGAACGGAACGAATGTCGTCGGGCTTCACATCCATTGGGCCACCTTGTTCCTGTTGGACTCGGCCGTGTTGGCAACCGGCGCCTGTCCGAACGTCTCGAATCTGATTGCGTGGCGCGGCATTCCGGCGGTGGTCAGGGCCGTCACGGTGGCATTGACCATGGCGGGCGATCCGCACACCAGCGCGGTGGTGCCGGTCAGATCGCGGCCGCGCGCGGCCACCGCGCCGACGGTGCCCTGAACGCCGTGGAAGCCGGGATCCTCGGAAACCACAGGGGTATAGGAGAACCAGGGATTGTCGGTGAGCGCCGTGAGCGCCTCGTGGTCGTAGAGGTTCCACGCCGTGCGCACGCCGTGCAGCAGTTGCACGCGCGGCACGGTCGCGTGCCCGGCCTCCTGCGCGAAGCGATCGACCAGGGCGCGCAACGGGGCCAGGCCCGAGCCGCCCGCGATCAGCAGCAGGTTGTCCACCGCGTCGGACGGGATCTGGAAGGCGGTGCCGACGGGCGAGCCGAGCCGGACCTGATCGCCGGGGCGGACCTGCCGGGCGAAGGTGGTGCTGACCTCGCCGCCGTCGACCACCTGGACGTGGATCTCGAAGGTGCCGTCCGGGCGCGGGGCATTGGCGGGCGAGTAGTAGCGCCACAGTCGCGGCCGCTGCGGGATCTCGATCGCGAGCGACTGGCCCGCCGCATAGGTGTAGGGCAGCTGCGGGCGCAGCGTGTG
>NZ_JBSGBY010000268.1:0-10939 GCF_053601505.1 Nocardia sp. NPDC004722 | reverse complement strand
CTCCAGGCCACCGGCCCGGCGGGCCAGGGGCCTTCCACGGCTGTCCATCGGTGCCACCGCACGCGCCGAGATACCGCCCAGCAGCACGCAAGCCAGCGTCGCGAGGGCGACGAAGACAGACACGACGAATACCCAGAACCCGGGTCCGAGGCTCATGGTGACGTGCGCAGGCGGGTCGTGCAGCATGGAAACAAGGTCGATCACCAGGGTCACGGCCAGCCCGACGGCCATGCCCACGCCCGCCGACGTGACCGCGCGAGCCGCCCCGAACCGCCTCGCCAAGCCTGTCATCAGTAGCGAGCCACCGATCACCAGCGCCACAGCCGCCACGATCATGGAAATACCGAGCAGCTGCTGAGTGTGCGCGGGCTGATTCGAGACTCTGCTGCCGCTGAACGACCAAGCGCCCCACGTCGAGTGGTACCGGTCGGCAATCGAGCGAGGCACACGTGCGTCCTGGGCGAGCCGATACTCCCCCAGCCGCAGCAGCGAACCCGCCACGAAAAGGGCCGCGAGCAGCATCGACAGGACACCAGCCAGCACATCGAATCCACGGCCCTTGACCGGAACCCGAACTCCACCAACCGGAGCCGGTACTTGCGTATCCGGCCACGGGGGCGCCTGTCCGGGTGGCGGGGATTCCGGACCGCCGGAGAGCGGCTGGGCGAATGGAGTGTGCGAACTGCCGCCTGGGCCATACGGATTCTGCGATGGAACTGGTCCCCCGAAAGTGCTCACCCAGGAACCCTAATCGATTCTCCGGCTGCGGCCCGGACGCGTCATTGCCCCTGCGGGGGCTGCACCCAGCCCGGCTGCGGCTGCGGCGACCCCTGGTGGGGTTGTGGCCAAACCGGTTGAGACGGAGTCGGATTCTGTGGCCACGCCTGCGGGACCTGCGCTGGGTTCCAGCCCTGGTGGTGGCGGAGGACCGGGGTGTACGGGGTGCGGAAGGCCGGTTTCGTGGCGGTGGCCAGGACGGCGAGCACGGTCACGAGCAAGGCGATGGCGGTGGCGGCGAACAGCAGCCAGCCGCCGAGCTTGAAGTCGGAGAGCTGTACGGGACCCGAGAGTTCGATATCGATCGTATCCAGCGAGAACAGCAGGCCGGACGCGAAAAGGAAAGCGGCACAGGCTGATGCCATCAGCCTGCCGCGCCCCACGAACGACAGCACCGCCGCGATCAAGGCCGCGACCGCGCCGAAGACCGGCACGGCGCCGGAGAGCTGTACCTCGTGGTTCCATGCCGACCAGAGCGAGACCCCGGAAGACTGATCGAAGACCGTGGCGGCCACCATCAGAACGGACAGCGGGATCAGCAGGATGCCGACCGTGATGTCGAGGCCACCGGCCTTCGCGCCGAGCGGCCGCCCGGCACTGTCGATCGGAGCGCTCGGGCGCGTCGCGGCACCGCCGAGCGCGACGGCGACCAGCGCCGCCACGGCTATGGGCAAGGAGACGGCGAAGATCCAAAAGCCCGGTCCGAGGCTCGTGGTGACCGTCGAATCGCTGGTGATCAACGCGGAGACGACGTCGGCGACGGTGGCCACGGAGACTCCGAGGGTCATGCCCGACGCCGCGACCGCGACCCCCAGCGCCCCGCGCCGTCGGGCCGCGAGTCCGGTCAGCAGCAGCACCGCACCGACCGCGCCCACCAGCGCGGACACGATCATCGGGATCCCGAGCCACTGTTGAGTAGCTCCGGAGGAATCCACGACATCGGCATTGGCGAGTGACCATGCGCCCCATTCCGTATGGAACGCCTCGAGCCCGTTGGAGGGATTCCCGGCGCCACGGAACTCGGCCAGTCTCAGCATCGAGCCGACCACGAACAGCACCGCGAGCAGGATCAGCAGCCCACCGGCGGCCAGTGCCGCCGCGCCGCTGCGAGCCGGAACCGGCACTCCGCCAACCGAACCCGGCGATCCCGGTCCCGGGGGCGTCTGCGGCATCGGTCCGCCCGCACCCGGGGGTGCGAACGGGTTCGGTGAAAAACCGCTCGGATCATACGGATTCTGCGATGGGCCTGGTCCCCCGAAAGTGCTCACCCGGGAACCCTAGTGGATTCCCGGGTGCGGGGTCGGGCGGGAGAACGCCGTCAGTTCTGGGTGAGGAAGAGGGTGTGGTCTTCGTCGGAGACGTCTACGGCTTCGTCGATGAGGAGGACGGGGATGCCGTTGTCTACCGGGTAGGCGCGGTGGAGGCGGGGGTTGTAGAGGACGGTGTCACCGGTCGCGGTGTGGGCGAGGTGCAGGGGGCCCTTGTCCTGGGGGCAGGCGAGCAGGCTCAGCAGGGTGGCGTCCAGGGTTTCCTCCGACATGTCAGGGAATCTACCGGGCGTCGGGGGCGGGGGTGGAATCGGTGGTGCGGCGGAAGCTGATGTGGCGGTGGCCGAAGAAGGTGACCACCGCGACCAGGCCCATGACCACGACCGCGGCGGGCTTGGCCGGGGCGTGCAGGAGGGAGACCGACAGTTGCAGCAGGATCATGTTGAGCACCATGCCGACCAGGTTCACGCCGACGAAGGCGAGGAAGTCGCGCACGATGTGGCCGCGCACGCGGAACACCAGGGTGCGGTGCATGACGAAGGCGATCACCATGCCGACGGCGTAGGCCAGGGCCACCGACAGCGCGGCGGCCACGTCCTTGGACACCATGTCGCCGAGGATGCTCAGCCACGCGATGGTGAGCACCATGCCCATCAGCGTGTTGAATCCGCCGACTAGAGCGAAGGCGACCTCCTGCCGGCGCACCAGCCGTAGCAGCGGCCCGGCGGGCGCGGTGGGTTCGGGGTGCGCGGTGGAGGGCGCGGGCGGTGCGTCGGTCACCGGTCGGAGCCGACCAGGTGACGGTCCGGGTCGTCGTCGAGCTGTTCGAGCGCGGGCGCGTCCTGGCCGCGGCGACGATTCCGGATCCAGAGCCACTGCAGCAACGCTACGCCCGCCAGTCCGGCTGCGGCACTGCCGATTCCGATCTTCCAGCCCGGCGGCCGCCAGCTCACCTCCAGCTCGGCGTTCTGGGTGCCCGCCGGAATGTCCACGGCCACGAACACTTTCCCGACGGTGTGGAACGGGATGGACTTGCCATTGAGGGTGACCCGGTAGCCGGGCCAGGCCAGTCGCGCGAAGGTGAGGCTGCCGCCGGTCGGCGACGACACCCGCAGCGTGCTGGTGTCGTCGGTCTCCCCGGTGGAGGTGGCCTCGACGTCGTGGGCGTCGCCGATGCGGCCGTTGACCCCCGAGATGGGTCCGCCGTCGCGTTCGAGCACCCAGATGTATTTCTCGTGCCCGGGCACATCGACGAAATGCCAACCGTCCGGGGCAGGTTGGTTGCCCGCGTCGGGAAGCAGGGCCTTCTGCAACACGACTCGGTCGATGAGCATCAGATCGGCGAGCGTGCGCCCGGTGGTCGGCTCGGGGCTGAACAGTCGCCGGTAGGAGTCGGGGCAGACGCTGGAATCCCATTCCATGCACAGCATTTGCATGAAGTAGAAGTAGCCGTTGGGCGTGTACCCGTTGACGTAGCCGTCGCGTTCCAGATGCTTGGCGTAGTTGCCCCACACCAGCGAGCCGTAGGCGCCGTCGAGGCTCTTGTCGGCCGGTTGCAGCAGTCCGCGATTGGCCAGCTGAAGGGTGGTGCCGTCCTGGAACTTCGGGAACGCGGCCATCGCCTCGGTGCGGTTGGCGGGCAGGTTCCACGACATCGGGGTGGGCTGCACCCACCACACCTGGAACCAGGCGATGGGCACCATGGCCGCGATCACGAGCGCAGTGGCGGCGGAGACGCCGCGGGTGCGGCCCAGCCACACCGCGCCCAGCCCGAGCGCGATCACCACGGCCGCGGAGCCCAGATGCCAGGCGACGTCGTGCGGATCGGCGGAGAAGGTCCGCACCCAGAGCGCGAGTACCAGCACCAGTGCGGCGATGATCCGCTTGTTGCGATCCCGCAGCGTGCCGAAGCGACCCAGCAGCACGCACACCAGCACCAGCAGTCCCAGCGCGAGCATGGGCAGCACGCGGGCGGGCCAGCGCAGCGGGCCGACGACGCCGGGTCCGGCCGTCCACATCAGCGCCATCAACGCGAACAGGGCGATCGCGACGAACTGCTTCCAGTGTTTCTGCGCCGCTTTCCAATCCACGAACGCCAGCGCCGGAATCAGGAACCAGGCGATGTAGGTCATGGGCAGCGGCTGCACGTAGCCCCACCAGGAGGTGAAGGCGGGCATGGTGGTGGGCAGGCTCGGGTTCAGCGATTCCGACCACGGCACCGTCAAGAACTGGTCGTTATTGATCTGCGAGTTGCCGCGCGCGGTCACCTGCGCCGACAGCATCGAGGGCAGGAAGGTGAGCAGTCCCGCGAGGCCCGCGCACACCGCCGCGGCGATCAGTCGCCCGAGCGGCGCGAGCGCCTCGCGAGTGTTCGTCCGCAGCGCGCCGCCCTGGCACACCAGATACCCGACGGCGACGGCGAGCAGCATGAGCACGGCCTCGACCGACGGGAACACGTACTGCACCGAGATCGCCAGGTACAGGTAGACGAAGACCGGGATGGGCCCGCCCTTGCCGCGCAGATAGCGCTCCGAGGACGCCCACGCGTGGATCATCCACGCGGTGCCGGTCATGGCCGTGAACCAGCTGGCCTCGTCGAAGAACAGGAAGAATCCGGTGAACGGCATGGCCACACCGGCGACCGCGGCCCACTGCGGGCGCGCACCGTAGACCAGGCAGACCCGGTAGACGCCGAGCCCGGTGATGATCGCGAAGATCAGTTTGACGATGGTGGCGTAGACGACGAGGTTGGGCACCGAGGGCGCGATCAGATCGATCAGCAGCTGCGGCGGATTGAACAGTCCCGCTTCCTCATTGGTGTAATTGCCGGTCATCCACTGCTCGGGAATCAGCAGCGGGAAATGCCCGTCGCGGAAGGCGCGGCCGAAGTACACCCACAGTCCGCTGTACTGGGATTCGGTGTCGTCGGTGAAGAAGTGGCGGGAGTTGGCCAGGATGACGGCGAGGTAGCCGAGGGTCACCCCGAGCGAGGTGATGAGGCCCCAGCGGTACACCTCTCGCCGAGCGCTACGGTCGGGCGCGACCGGACGATCCGACGGCTGCGCCGTCTCCGTACCCTGTCCGGATTCGGTGGCCCCGACCACCTTGGAAACTGAGCTTTCCACCACGAGTTCCAGACCCTACAGGGCGCGGCTGTCGCTGACACTTGCGCAACCCTGTGTCCACGGGGCTTACGCGAACCTGCGGCAGACTGCGAGGTACGCAATGATGGGTTCGGTGATCACCCTTCGCGCCGATTGCCGCGACCAGCAGCGTGTTAGAGTTCACCGCGGCTCGGGCCCTGTTTTCCGGCGAGGAGTTCCGCCACACACCGTCATCGAAAGTACATTCAGCTGATGCCGATTCCGTCCGCCCGTACGCATGCGAGCGACCCCAGCGTGACCTCCGGCGGCGAGCGCCCCGTGCGGGTGCACGCGGTGTCCGTCGTGGTGCCCGTGTATCGCGGCGAGGACACCATCGCCACTCTCGTCAGCGAGCTGGACAAGCTCGGTGAGCCGAACACCACACCGCAGGGCGCGCGTTTCGCGGTCGAGGAGATCGTGCTGGTGCACGATCACGGACCCGACCGCTCCGATGTGGTGCTGCGCGAACTCGCCGAAACCTACCCGCAGGTGCGAGTGGTGTGGTTGAGCCGCAACTACGGTCAGGACGCCGCCACCATCGCGGGCATGGCCGAGGCGCGCGGCGACTGGACCGTCACCATGGACGAGGACGGCCAGCACGATCCGGCGTTCATCGGCGACTTCCTGGACGCGGCGCTCAACGAGCGTGCCGATCTGGTGTACTCCAAGCCGGTCAACACCCGCCCGCACGGGTTCCTGCGCAATATCACCTCGCGCGGCGCGAAGCTGGTGCTGGCGACGCTGTTCGCCTTCCCCGACTCGACCCGGTTCGAGAGCTACCGCCTGATTCGCGGCGATATCGCCCGGCAGCTGGCGCAGGTGGCCTCCAATGGCGTGTATCTGGATGTGGCGCTCACCTGGGTGGTGGGCGATGTCGCGCAGGTGCCGGTGCAGTTGCGCGCCGAGGGCCGCGAGGAATCCGGATACAACTATCGCCGCCTGTTCTCGCTGTTCTGGAAGATGGTGCTGTGCAGCGGAACTCGCGGCCTGCGCGTGGTGAGCATGCTGGGCGTGACACTGGCGCTGGGCGGGCTCGGCATGGCGGGCTGGGTGGTCTATCACCGGCTGACCAACAGCAGCGGTGATCCCGAGGGCTGGGCGTCGCTGATGACGGTGCTGCTGCTGTGCTCGGGCGCGATCCTGTTCTCGCTGGGCCTGATCGCCGAATACCTCGGTGTGGCACTGCATGTGCTGGTCGGCAAGCCGCTCTACCTCACCGTGCAGACGCCGACCCCGCGCCCCGAGCAGCTGCGTGATCGGCACGACGGCAACACCATTCGGTTCGAGAACGAGGGAGTCCCGCGCGCGTGAGCAGTGACCGCATCATCTTCAGCCGTCCTTTCCGCGCCGCGGGCGAACTGCCGAACGTGGAGGCGGTGCTGTCCTCGGACCACAGCCACGGCGACGGCCCCTTCACCGCGAAGGCCACCGCGAAGCTGCGCGAGATCACCGGCGCGCCGCACGCGCTGCTGACCACCTCCTGCACGCACGCGCTCGAAATGGCCGGGCTGCTGCTGGAACTCGGGCCCGACGACGAGGTGATCGCGCCGAGCTTCGCGTTCACCTCCAGCGCGACGGCCATGGCGATGCGCGGGGCGACCGTCGTGTTCGCCGATATCGACGACGCGACCGGCAATCTCGATCCGGAGTCGGTGGCGCGGGCGATCACGCCGCGCACCAAGGCCGTCATGGTCATCCACTACGGCGGCGTGGCCGCCGATATGGAAGGGCTGCAGCGGCTGGCGGATTCGCACGGCTTCGCCATCATCGAGGACAACGCGCACGGGCTGGGCGGCTACTACCGGGGACGCCCGCTGGGCACCATCGGAACGGTCGGCGCGCTGTCGTTCCACGACACCAAGAACGTGCACTGCGGTGAGGGCGGCGCGGTACTGCTCACCGACGAGATCCTGATGGCGCGCGCGGAGATCATCCGCGAGAAGGGCACCGACCGGGCGCGGTTCCTGCGCGGCGCGGTGGACAAGTACTCGTGGCAGGACATCGGATCCTCGTATCTGCCCAGTGAATTGAACGCCGCCGTGCTGGACGCGCAGCTCGCCGAGTTCGAGACGATTCAGCGCAACCGGCACCGGGTGTGGGACCACTACGCGGCCGCGCTGCCGGAGTGGGCCGCCCGCAACGACGTTCGGCTCATGTCGGTGCCGGAGGATCGCGAGCACACCGCGCACCTGTACTACCTGCGGGTGCCGACCGAGGATCGCCGCGACGACCTCATCCGGCATCTGGGGCAGCTCGGCATCGTGGCCCCGTTCCACTATGTGCCGCTGGACTCCTCCCCCGCCGGGTTGAAGCTGGGCCGCACCCCGTTCCCGTGCACGCGCAGCGCCGAGTTCTCCGCGACGCTGGTGCGGCTGCCGTTGTGGCCGGGGCTGACCGAGGAGCAGTTGACTCGCGTCGTCGACGGTGTCACCAGCTTCACCGTCTGACTACTCTCGGTGGGCATGAGCTCTCTCGCCGACAGCACCGCCATCACGAATCTGATCGCGAAGTACGCGGAACTGGTCGACGACGGCGATTTCGCCGCCGTCGCCGCCCTGTTCAGCCATGGCGTGTTCATCGGCAGCGGCACCGCGATCGAGGGCCCGGAGGCCATCGAGAAGATGTTCCGGGCCTTGGTGATCCGCTACGAGGACGGCACGCCGCGCACCCATCACGTCACCACCAACACCGCCGTCGAGTTCGGCGCTGCGGATACCGCGACCGCGCGCTCCTATTTCACTGTCTTCCAGGCTCTTCCGGACCTGCCGTTGCAGCCGATCGCCACCGGCCGCTATCACGACCGCTTCGAACGCGCCGACGGCGCGTGGCGTTTCACCGAACGCACCGTCCATACCCTGCTGACCGGTGACCTCAGCCACCACCTCAGGGTGCGGGCGGATCTCGTTCAGGCGGAACGCCGCCCGAACACACCGGCGTAGGCCAGGGCGCCGAGCGCGCCGCCGATCAGCGGGAACACGATGAACGCCCACAACTGGCCCCAGGCGTCCGTCTGGAAGGGGGCCGAGGCGAGGCTGCGCGCCGGATTGATCGAGGCATTGTCGACCGGAATCGCCACGAAATTGGTGACCGCCAAGGTGATTCCGATGGCCACCCCGGCCAGGGCGGTGTCGGCCACCTTATCGGTGACGGCCAGCACCACCAGCACGAGCAGCGCCGTCAACACCACTTCGACGATGACGACCGAGGCGAGGCCGTAGCCGTCCTTGGCGAGGGCCCGCTGCGGCCCGTACTCACCCCAGCCGTTCGCGGCGAGCCCGTCGACGTCCCGGTGGTAGTCGGGCAATCCGGCCGCGACGGCGTACACGAGCAGGCCGCCCACGAGAGCGCCCACCGCCTGTGCCGCCGCATACAGCCCCGCCGTCACCGCGTCGATCCGCCCCAAGAGCACATGCCCCAGTGTAACAGCGGGATTGAGGTGACATCCGGACACCCGCCCCAGCGTGTAGGCCAGGCACAACAGCGTGAACCCGAAGGCCAGCGACACCCCCAACGCCCCCACCCTCGCCCCCGCGAGCACGGCGGTCCCCACCCCGCCGAACACCAGCAGAAATGTCCCCACCGCTTCCGCGACGACCTTCCGCACCACCGAAACTTCGCCCCGATCAACATCTTCCGCAACCACACCGCCAGCAGCACGCGCCATGACCACCCACCCCTTCGAGGTAAGCATCATCGAAAAATGATGTTGCATAAGGTTTTCCGAGCCAACACCCTCACCACGACAAGGGCCGCCCACCGGTTCACCGCCCTGGCCCGAGTCGGGAACATCACCGGGTGGCGGTGAGCCGGCTCGCCGTACTCAGCCTGCGGTGGAATCGTGGTTGTATTCCGCGACAGATCCGAGCAGGGCCGCGGTGGCGTTGCGGTAGAGCGAGGACTTGACGTGGCCGAGGGCGGGGCCGCTGGTCGCGGCCAGGCTTTGGGCATGCTGCACAGCGGATTTCAAGAGATCGTGTTCGTCGGCGATCGCGTCGACCAAACCCGCCGTCACCGCTTCGGTCCCGCCGTAGCGGTGCCCGGTGACCAGGGCACGACGGGCCGCGGGCAGCGGTAACTGCGCCTGGGCCAGTTCGACCATCCCGGGAGCGTAGTTGACGCCGAGCGTGACGCCGGGGAAACACAGGTAGCCGCGATCTCCCCGCATTATCCGGTGATCATGCGCGACCGCGAGAAAGGCCCCGGCGCCATAGGCGTGACCGTTGATCGCCGCGACGGTCGGCATCGGCAGGGTGAGAATTCTGGCGAACAACCGCAGAAGATGGGCAACGTTCTCGTTGATCAGATCCGGGTTTCGCGCACCCCATTCCACATCGAACCCGGTGGAGTAGAACTTCCCGTCACCGACCGTGACCAGCCCGCACGGCCCGCGGGTCGCCGCGACCTCATCCAGCAGAGCGTCCACTTCACCGACCCAAGTCGGATTGAACCGGTTCTCGGTATCCCGCTCACCCAGGTCGCCCAACTGGACGACGAAAACCTGTCCCTCGCGCTGCAAGTACGGCATCGCGCCAACATATCCCACAAGCCGGGTGGTCTTTCACGCCATGGCGATGGTCACGTGCGGTGTTGCCGGGCGGTCCCGTCGAGACCGACTTTCGATCTTGATCCAGACAAATCAGGACACCCGTTCCGGGTATGCAGCATACTTCTAGCTAACATCGCGGCGCGACGACAGCGGGGATCGAGATGACGGGTGGCGTGGACCTGACCGGGGTCCTGACGGAATTGATCGACGGCTTCATCGTGCAGCGGGAGCGGCGCGCCGTGCTGATGCCCGAGCTCTACGCGCCACCGACGTGGCCCCGGCCCGGTGCGTCGGAGTCGGATCTGGCCGCGGCCGAGGAACGCCTGGGCCGTCGGCTCGATCCGATTCACCGGCAGTTGCTGCAGGTCGCGGACGGCTGGCCGGAATTCGACGGCAGCCGGAACCTGTTGGGCACGGCCGATATCGGACGGTCCCCCGCCTGGGGTTCGGCGCAGGAGATGATCGAGATCTACGCGCAGGAGGGCGGCGACACCATGTTCGGCTGGCCCGCCGACCCCGCCGACGCGGTGCCGATCTGCGAATACTCGCATTCCACGGCGTTCGTCATCATGTCCGACGGCCCGGACCACACCGCCGGGCAGGTTCGCGATTTCAGTTCCGGATCGAACTCGGTCTTCCACACCGTCGAGACCTGGCTGCGATGCGAGCTGGCGAGCGAGACCGACTGGCTGGACGGCGAATCGTACGGTCCGCACGGCCGCGCCTGGCGGCGGCCGGTCACCGCCGAGAGCCCCGATATCCGGGAGATCGTGGCGAAACTGGCCGAGTCCCGGCGTGCCTTCCGCGCGATCCGCCCGATCTGGCTGCCCGAACCGGGACCGGATTCCAGCCCGGGCGCGCCCCCGGACCGGATCGACGCGATGACGCGGGAACTCGCCCTCCCGACCGAGCACCGGCTGCTGCTCTCGATCACCGACGGCTGGCCGAGCATCGCGCCGGTCGCCCATTCCGTGAACGGCTTCGGCGCCGTCGACCTGCTGAGCTCAGCGGAACTGGGGGACGGCGCCCGCTGGCGGGCGGCCGTCGCCAAGGCTCACGTCGCCGCCCGACGCCTGGAAACCGCCACCGGCGAACCGGTCTCGATACACCCGGACCTCACCCCCTTGGCGGCAGCTGCCAGGGCGCGACCGTGGTGCCGACGATGGAGACGATGAGCAGCAGCAGCGTCGAGTTCAGCCCGCCCG
>NZ_JBSGBY010000267.1:0-10940 GCF_053601505.1 Nocardia sp. NPDC004722 | reverse complement strand
GTGCCCGGTGAGCGCGACGCCGTCATCGCCGTCGGCTGGCAGGTCGCCGACCGCCGCTCGCTGCAACTGGTGCGCGAGACCCTGGAGAAGGCCGGCATCCTGGGCAAGGCCATGGGCCAGAACGCCGGCAACGTCCTCGGCAATGTACTGGGCGGTTTGCTGGGCAAGAAGTGAGCGCACATCGAAGGTGATGTGCGGCTAACGAACTGCGGCCCACAGCGATACACCCGTCGCTGTGGGCCGTTGTCTTATGACATCTCTCACCAACACCGCAATGCTGCGCATGTGAGTTTCACATCACCCTACGGTCACGTAAGGTATGGGCCGCGGCGGCAGGCCGGCGAGGGTACGACAGCATGACGCACGACACGAAGGGCATGTATATGGCAAAGGATCTGACTCAACTCGAGCTACTGCGGGAGTTGGAGCCGGTTGCCGCGGACAACGTCAACCGCCACCTCTCCCTGGCCAAGGAATGGCACCCGCACGACTATGTGCCGTGGGACGAAGGCCGCAACTTCGCCGCCATGGGTGGCGTCGACTGGGATCCCGAGCAGTCGAAGCTGAGTGAGCTCGCCAAGGCGGCCATGATCACCAACCTGCTCACCGAGGACAATCTGCCGTCCTACCACCGTGAGATCGCCGAGAACTTCTCCCAGGACGGCGCCTGGGGAACCTGGGTCGGCCGCTGGACCGCCGAGGAGAACCGGCACGGCATCGTGATGCGCGACTACCTGGTCGTCACCCGCGGCGTCGACCCCGTCGCCCTCGAGCAGGCCCGCATGATCCACATGACCAACGGGTTCGCGTCTCCCACAGAGCAGTTGGAGAGCCTGGACAACGCCGGGTTCCTGTTCTCGGTCGCGTACGTGACCTTCCAGGAGCTGGCCACCCGCGTCAGCCACCGCAACACCGGCCGCGTCTGCGACGACCCCATCGCCGACCGCATGCTGCAGCGCATCGCCGCCGACGAGAACCTGCACATGATCTTCTACCGCAACATGTGCGGTGCGGCCCTGGACCTCTCGCCCGACCAGACCCTCGAGGCCATCACCCTCATCCTGGAGAACTTCCAGATGCCGGGCGCCGGGATGCCGAACTTCCGTCGCAACGGTGTGCTGATGGCCAAGCACGGCATCTACGACCTGCGCCAGCACCTCGAAGAGGTGGTGAACCCGGTCCTCAAGAAGTGGCGGATCTTCGAGCGCGACGACTTCACTGCGCGCGGCGAGGAGACCCGTGAGCGGCTCGGCCTCTTCCTCGAGAAGCTGGGCAAGGACGTCGTGAAGTTCGAAGAGCAGCGCGACAAGATGCTGGCCCGCGAGGCCGCCAAGCGCGAGAAGGAATTGGCTTCCGCCGGAAGCTAGCGGTCGGGGGCTTCGCCCCCGAACCCCCATACAAAGAGCACGGCCCCTGCGGATTTCGGTCCCGGGGGCCGAGTTCTGCGTTACGGGGCGACTCACAGGAACCTCACCGGAGACCCCCAGTCCCGACGGTAGTGCCGGCGCGAATATGGAGAGATGAGCCTCGAGACCCGGGTCGGCGCCGCGAATGTGGTGCTGCTGCACGGGCAACCGGGTGACCGGTCCGACTGGGACGCGGTGCGCGCCCGGCTGCCGGGGACCGTCGCGGCGTTGGCGCTGGATCGGCCGGGGTACGGGGACAATCCGGATCCGGCGGGGTCGATCGAGGACAACGCGCGGTGGCTGCTCGCGCGGCTGGACCGCGACGACATCGAAAACGCCGTGCTGGTGGGACATTCGTACGGCGGGGCGGTCGCTTTGGCGGTGGCGGCGCTGGCGCCGGCGCGAGTTCGCGGGCTGGTGCTGGTCGCGAGTGTCGGGCCCGGCTGCCTCAGCACCTGGGACGGCGTGCTCGCCGCGCCCTTCGCGGGTGAGGCGCTCGCCCTCACCGCCTGGTCGGTGCTGCCGTGGCTGGCGCGGAAGGGACTGGACCGCAATCCATCCCGGATCAGCGCACCGGCCGCGGTGGGTCTACTGGCCGGGGTGCACCACCGGCACGGGCAGGTCTGGCGCAGCTTCCTGACCGAACAGCGCGAACTGTTCGACACGCTCGACCGATGGACGGACCGACTCACCGAGATCCGGATGCCGGCCTTGATCCTCGCCGACCCGGCCGATAAGGTCGTGCCGATCTCCACCTCCCGCGCCCTGAGCACGCAATTGCCCTGCGCCCGAATCGAACTGCTCAGCGGGGGTGGCCACCATCTTCCGCGACGACTGCCCGACGTCGTGGCCGCTCGGATTGGCGCCTTTGTCGACTCGCTGGAGTGAACCGATGCGCGGCACCCTGGTCGCGGTGCGCGAACGCGCCCGCACCCAGTTCCACACCGAACGCCGCCACCCGGCGCCCCGGCCGATCGGCCCGGGACAACCGCTGTGGCGGCAGGTCGCGGGCGAGGTGCGGTGGTCGTTCACGCCGCCCGCGCTGTGGCTCGAGGGCGTCGGCGCGAATGTGGTGCTGTCCGGGCTGTTTCTGCTCGTCTCCCCGCTGACCCTGCACCGGCACGGGTGGGGCGTGCTCGTCGGCGTCTACTTCGCGACCTTCGTACTGGCGGACGTCACCACCACGAATGTGCTCGGCGTGGACGCCGACCGGACCCGCCTCAGCCTGGCGGCCGGACTCGGGGTGCACCGGATCCTGCTCGTCAAGAACCTCGCGCTGCTGATCATCGTCGGACTGCCGACCCTGCTGGCCACCGCCGCGCTCACCATGAAAACCAGCGTGCACCCGACCATGCGGCGCACCGGCTTCTCGGTCGCCGATGTCGCGCTGCCCATCCTGGCCTGGCTCGGGGTCGGCAATATCGTCTCGGTGCTGCTCGCCGTGCGACCCCGCGCGCTCGGACAACGCTGGATCGCGCGCCGGCAGTGGCGCAGCACCGTGCCCTGGCTGACCCACTTGGTGCTGCCGTACGGGCTGTACTACTTCGTCCGGCCGATCGACGGCGAGCAGCGCGCCATTCTCGGCTACCACCTGGGCCGCACCATGTCCGGTGAGATGCGCGGCGCGATCCACCTCGGGGTCGGGCTCGCGGTGTGGCTGCTCGGCACCCTGATCGCGGTCGCCGTGGTGCGCCGGCGCGGGCTGCACGTGTGGTGAACCGTGTGACCGGGGGCACTGCGCGGGGTAGGCGGCTCTGGGCCCGGCCTCGCGAATGAGAGACTTGACGGCGTGACTGCCTCGCTGGATGCCCCCAAGACCGAGTTGCGGATCGGGCCCTACCCGCTCGACCCGCCCGTGGTGCTGGCTCCCATGGCGGGCATCACCAATGTCGCGTTCCGGACGCTGTGCCGGGAGTTCGGCAGCGACACCTCGCTGTACGTGTGCGAGATGATCACCGCGCGCGCCATCGTCGAGCGCAATGAGAAGACGCTCAACATGATGGCCTTCGGGCCCGACGAATCCCCGCGCTCCATGCAGCTCTACGGCGTCGACCCCAAGACGCTCGGCGAGGCCGTGCGCATCGTGGTGGGCGAGGGCTGGGCCGACCACATCGACATGAACCTGGGCTGCCCGGTGCGCAAGGTGACCCGCCTCGGCGGCGGCTCGGCCCTGCCCTACAAGCGGCGGCTGTTCCGCGAGATCGTGCGCGAAATGGTCGCGGCCGCAGGCGATGTCCCGGTCACCTTCAAGTTCCGAATCGGCATCGACGACGAGCACCACACCTACCTCGACACCGGGCGCATCGCCGAAGCCGAAGGCGCGGCGGCGGTTTCGCTGCACGCCCGCACCGCGGCGCAGCTCTACTCGGGGCAGGCCGACTGGAGCGCCATCGCCCGGCTCAAGGAGACCGTCACCAGCATCCCGGTGCTCGGCAACGGCGATATCTTCAGCGCCGACGACGCCCTGCGCATGATGGCCGAAACCGGTTGCGACGGCGTGGTCGTCGGCCGCGGCTGCCTCGGCCGCCCGTGGCTGTTCGGCGAGCTGAGCGCGGCCCTGCGCGGCGAGCCGATCCCGGCGGGCCCCACCCTCGGCAAGGTCGGCGAGATCCTCTACCGGCACGCCGCCCTGCTGGTGGAGCACGACGGCGAGGACAAGGCGATGCGCGATATCCGCAAGCACATGGCCTGGTATCTGATGGGCTTCCCGGTGGGTTCGGCGCTGCGCCGCCAGTTCGCCACCGTCACCAGCCTGAACCAGATCGGCGACCTGGTCGGGCAGCTCGATCCCGACGTGCCGTTCCCGGAGGACGCGCTCGGCCCGCGCGGGCGGCAGGGTTCGCCGCAGACCAAGGTGGCGCTGCCCGACGGCTGGCTCGACGATCCCGAGGACGCGACCGTGCCGACCGCCGCCGACGTCATGCACAGCGGCGGCTGATCACGCCGTTCGGCTCTCGATCTGGACAACGCCCGGCGCAGCTCCCGGGCGTAGCGCCGACACCCTGGCACACTTTCCGGGGCGCACCATCCGAACCCGTGGAATACCCGGATAAAGCACCGATATCGGACGTACCTCGATGGACATACGTTCGAGTGGTTGATCGTGGCGAAATCGTTATCATGGCCCTCGGTATCAAGAGCGAAGTGAGGTTCGTAGGTGGGTGACGATCGGTACGGGCGGACGCCCCGCTCTGGCGGCCGCGCCCCCTGGGAACGCCTGCCCGCGAATACCGACGATCCCGCCGACGGCGCCCGCCGCTCCCGGCATACCGACGACTCCGATTCCGCCGCCGCAGCACCGATCTCGGTCCAGGATCTCGTCGAACGCGTCGACAGCGAACGCCAGACCCGCCGCCGTCGCCGCGCCGCCGCCGACAGCAGCGCGCACGGCAATACCGGCGAACCGGTTGTCGCGCCGCCGGTCTCGGAGACACCGGCGATCGCCCCGCCGAATCTCCCGGGCCCCAACGGTTCCCAGCCCGGCAACGGTGCGCAGCCCCCGAACGGCGCCCAGCCCGGCAACGGTGCACCGCGGCCCGCACGCGACACCAGCCACCTGCGCCGCGTCGCCAATGCACCCGGCACCGGCAGCAATCGAGCCGTGCGCCCCGACCCGAGCGCCGACCCCGTCACCGAGGAACTGCCCCCGGTCACCGAGGCCACGCCGCCGCCACCCGTTCCGCCCGCCCAGCGCGCCAAGGCGCTGCTCGGACGCAAGGTCACCTCGCCCGCCGACTACCCCACCACCGCGCTACCCGCGCCGGTGGGAACCGAACCGGCCAAACGGATCTCACCGGCCCGCCGACGCCGCAACCGGCGGCTCGCCCTCGCCGGGCGCGCCTTCCTCGCGGTGATCGCCGTCGTCGCTCTCGTCGTCACCGGTGGCGGCTGGAGCTATCTGAAGGCCAAGGACAACAACTTCCAACAGGTTTCGGCCCTCGAGGACAACAACACCGACGTGGTCGACGTCGACGGGCAGACCGGCGACGAGAACTTCCTCATCGTCGGCACCGACACCCGTGCGGGTGCCAACGCCAGCCTCGGCGCCGGCAGCGTCGACGACGCCGAGGGCGCGCGCTCCGACACCGTCATGCTGGTCAACATCCCCGCCAACCGGGCCCGCGTGGTCGCCGTCTCCTTCCCGCGCGACCTGGACGTCACCCGCCCCGACTGCGAGGGCTGGGACAACGACAAGGCCACCTACAACGGCTCGAAATACCCTGGGGCCGTTGGCGACAAGCTCAACGCCACCTATGCCCTCGGCGGGCCCAAATGCCTGACCAAGGTGATCACCAAACTGTCCGGCCTGAAGATCAACCACTTCGTCGGCATCGACTTCTCCGGCTTCGAGTCCATGGTCGACGTGGTCGGCGGCGTCGAGGTGTGCACCACCAAGCCGCTCGTCGACGAGGTCCTCGGCACCGTGCTCACCACACCCGGCAAGCAGACCGTGAACGGTTCCACCGCACTGGATTACGTGCGCGCCCGGCACGTCTACGGCGAGGAGCGCAGCGACTACGACCGGATCAACCGGCAGCAGCGGTTCCTGTCCTCGCTGCTGCGCAGCGCGCTGTCGAGCAAGGTGCTCTTCGATCCGGGCAAGCTCAACGGCTTCATCAACGCCTTCGCCCAGCACTCGTTCATGGACAACGTCACCACCAAAGACCTGCTGACGCTGGGCCGTTCGATGCAGAAGATGCAGGCGGGAGCCATCACCTTCCTGACCGTCCCGACCGCGGGCACCACCTCGTACGGCAACGAGATCCCGCGCGAATCCGATATCAAGGCCATCTTCCGGGCCGTCATCGACGACCAGCCGCTGCCCGGCGAGAAGAAGACCGATGCCCCGGCCACCACCAGCGCGGCCCCCACCGCCAAACCCAAACTGCTGGCGGTGGATCCGAGCACCGTCTCGCTGCAGGTGTCCAACGGCTCCGGCCAGGCGGGCATCGCCGGCACGACCGCGACCAAGCTGGCCAATCAGGGCTTCCAGATCTACAGCACCGGCAACTACGCCGACGGCACCTCCGCCAAGACCAAGGTCCGCTACTCCGCCGGGCACGAGGCCGAGGCCGCGACCGTGGCCAGCGCCATCCCCGGCGCGACCCTGGAACCCGCGAGCGGACTCGGCAGCATCGTCGAGGTGGTCGCGGGCGCGGACTTCACCGGCACGGTGAAAGCGCCCACCGGCTTCGGCCAGGCCCTGCCCGACACGCCGACGGACTCCGGCGGACCGAGTGCGGCCCCGGTCACACTTCCGTCCGATCTCGAGCACGTCAACGCCGCCGACGACCTGTGCAAGTAAGCACCAGTCCCACTGAGCGGAACTGCGGTGACTTTGCTGGAACCGACCGGCACCGACGGTTAACCCGCAGTTGGTGACTTGGTCAGCGGTGCGCACTAATGTCTTGACCTATGCGTGTCATCTACAACGAACAAATGGCCGAGCTCGCCGATCTGCTCGGCGGCATGGCCGGGCTCGCCGGATCGGCGATGGAGCGGGCCACCCAGTCCCTGCTCAATGCCGATCTCGAGCTCGCGGAGCAGGTGATCAGCGAGTACGACCGTATCGCCGAGATGATTACGCTCGCCGAGGAGAAGGCCTTCGCGCTGCTGGCCCTGCAGGCCCCGGTCGCCGGTGATTTGCGGCAGGTCGTCAGCGCCATCCAGATCGTCGCCGATGTGAACCGGATGGGCGTGCTCGCCCTGCACGTCGCCAAGATGACCCGACGCCGCTTCCCCGCACACGCCGTGCCCGAGGCCGTCAACAGCTACTTCGCCGAAATGGGCCGGGTCGCCGTCAAGATGGGCGCCACCGCCAAGGAGGTGCTGGAGTCCCGCGATCCCGAGCGGGCCGCCAAGCTCACCGACGACGACGAGGCGATGGACGACCTGCGCAAGCACCTGTTCACGCTGATCATGGACCGCGACTGGCAGTTCGGCGTGGCCGCTGCCGTCGACGTGGCGTTGCTGGGCCGCTACTACGAGCGCTTCGCCGACCACGCCGTCGAGATCGGGCGTCGCGTGGTGTTCCTCGTCACCGGCGTGCTGCCGCCCGACCCCGACTCCGAGAAGGAGAGCATCTAGCTCTCGGGAAAAAGGGGTTTCAGGGGAAGCCCCTGAAACCCCACTTCCAAGGGCCGGAGGCCCTGTGGCGTCAGTCTTCGTCGGACTCGCGCCACCCCATCAGGAACGATTCACCCTTTTCCACCCGCCACGGAAGTGTCGCGGCCACGATGGCCGCGCATACCACCAGGGAACCGACCGCGATATAGGACGCGACCGTGGAACCCTGCATGGCCGCGACCTTCATGGCGTGGATCAGATCCGTCTTCGCCTGCGCGAGCAGCGGATTCACCGGGGCGTTCACGATCCCGATAATGCTGATCGGCGTATTGCTCGCCAGATCCTTCTGCTGTGCGTTCATGATCTGCGCGGGAATCGCACCGATCCGATCCGCGATATGACTCGTGTAGACCGAGGTCATCACAGAACCCAGCACCGCCACGCCCAGCGCACCGCCCACCTCGCGTGTGGTGTCGTTGACCGCCGAGCCCGCGCCCGCCTCCTCCAAAGGCACCGCGCCCATGATGGATTCGGTCGCGGGACCCTGAACGATGGCGAATCCCAGACCCATCAGGATCATGGACACCACCACCGGCCCCACATACGGCGTGTCGACCGTGGTGCGGCCCGCGATGTACATGGCAACCGCCAGAATCAGCAGCCCGGACACCACCATCGCCGTCGTGCCCACCCGCTGGGCCAGCAACGTGGCGATGGGCGCGCCGAAGCCGACCGCCACCGCGAAAGGCAGTGAGTGGATGCCGAATTCGAGCGGGGACAGCTCCTTCACGCCCTGGAAGTACTGGGTGATCAGGAACAGGAAGCCGAAGGCCGCGAAGTAGGACACCGTGATCGCCAGCGACGGCAGCGCGAAGCGGCGATTGCGGAACAGTCGCATATTCAGCACCGGGGTGGGCGTGCGCAGCTCCCAGCCCACGAACGCGGCCAGCAGCACGATCGAAACCAGGTAGCCCGCAAGGCTTTCGGTGGCCAGCCAGCCGTGCTTGGGCGCCTCGATGATGGACCACACCAGCGCGGTCACCCCGGCCAGCGAGAGCACGATGCCGACGCGGTCGAGCCGATCCACATGCTCCGCACGGGATTCCGGCACCGTCGCCAGCACCGCGGCGATGGCCACCAGCGCCACCGGCACATTGATCCAGAACACCGAATGCCAGGAGAAGTACTCCAGCAGCCAGCCGCCGACGGTCGGGCCGATGGCGATGGCGATGCCCGCCATGGCGGTCCACAGCGCGATGGCCGCGGCCCGCTCCCGCCGGGCGGTGAAGATATTGGTGAGCAGCGCCAGCGTGGCCGGGAAGACCACTGCCGCGAAGACGCCCATGCCGGCGCGGGCCGCGATGACCTGGCCGAGCCCGGACGACAACGCGCCCGCGGCGGACATGACGGCCACGCCGCTCAGGCCGATGATCATGAACAGCCGCCGCCCGTACCGGTCGCCGAGGTGTCCCATGGCCAGCAGCAGGCCGGAGAAGGCCAGGGTGAACGCGTCCACGATCCACTGCAGTCCGCTCATATCGGCCTGCAACTCCACGGCCATGGACGGCAGGGCCACATTGACCAGCGTGTTGTCCAGGACCACAAGCAGTTCCGCGAGACAGATCGCGACCAATGCCGCCACCTTGGCCCGCTGCGACAGTCCGGCCGCGGTTGTTCCGGATTTCAGGCTCGCCGTTGAGACAGTCATCCGACACCTCCTTACTAAACCGATCGGTTTACCATTGAGGTCAGACTAACTGTGACGAACGGTTGCACACAATCACCGCGCGGCCATATGACGGACGCCACACAGCACCCGCTTACGCACCACTACCTGCACAAATGAAACGACCCCTGCCAATGGCAGGGGTCGTAGACGCCGGAGAGTCTGTTGGTTATCCGAAGCGGCCGGAGATGTAGTCCTCGGTCTGCTTCTGCGACGGGTTCGAGAAGATCTTCTCGGTCTCGTCGATTTCGATCAGCTTGCCCGGCTTGCCCTGCGCCTCCAGGTTGAAGAACGCCGTCTGGTCACTCACACGCGCGGCCTGCTGCATGTTGTGGGTGACGATGACGATGGTGAACTCCTTCTTCAGCTCGGTGATCAGATCCTCGATCGCGAGCGTGGAGATGGGGTCCAGGGCCGAACACGGCTCGTCCATGAGCAGCACGTCCGGCGACACCGCGATGGCGCGCGCGATGCACAGACGCTGCTGCTGACCGCCGGAGAGGCCGCCGCCCGGCTTGTCCAGGCGGTCCTTGACCTCGTTCCAGAGGTTGGCGCCGCGCAGCGACTGCTCGGCCACCTCGTCGAGCTGGCCCTTGTTGCGCACGCCCTGCAGCTTCAGCCCGGCCACCACATTGTCGCGAATCGACATGGTGGGGAACGGGTTCGGCCGCTGGAACACCATGCCGATGGTGCGGCGCACGCCGACCGGATCGACCTGGGCGCCGTAGATGTCCTCGCCGTCGAGCAGCACCGCGCCCTCGACGCGGGCCTCCGGGGTCACCTCGTGCATGCGGTTGAGCGCGCGCAGCACGGTCGACTTGCCACAGCCGGAGGGACCGATGAACGCGGTCACGCTGCGCGGCAGCACCGTCAGACCGACATTGGCGACGGCGTGGAACTTGCCGTAGTAGATATTGAGGTCTTTGACATCAATTCGCTTGGCCATCAGTCTTTCCTTCTATCGGTTCCGCGTCAGCAGCTTGTTGACCGCAGCGGCGGCGGCGTACAGCAGCGCGATGATCAGGATCAGGGTCAGCGCCGCACCCCAGATGCGTTCGCGGCCGGCGGCCTCCGGGTTGGACAGCTCCTGGTACATCAGCAGCGGCAGCGAGGCCATATTGCCGTTGAAGACATCGAAGTTGATGGCCTTCGAGTATCCGACCAGCACCAGCACCGGCGCGGTCTCACCCATGACGCGGGCGACGGCCAGCAGCATGCCGGAGATCATGCCCGGGGCGGCGGTCGGAATGACGATCCGCACAATGGTTTTCCACTTCGGGATGCCGAGCGCGTAAGAGGCCTCACGCAATTCGTCCGGCACCAGCTTGAGCATCTCCTCCGTGGAGCGGACCACCACGGGCAGCATCAGCAGCACCAGGGCCAGCGACACCGCGAAGGCGCTCTGCTTGAACCCGAGGGTCGCGATCCACAGCGCGAAGATGAACAGCGCGGCCACGATCGAGGGCACACCGGCCAGGATGTCGACCATGAAGGTGGTGGTCTTGGCCAGCCAGCCCCGCCCGTACTCGACCAGGAAGACGGCGGCCATGATGCCCAGCGGCACCGCGATCACGGCCGCGATGCCCGCCTGGATGATGGTGCCGTAGATGGCGTGATAGACGCCGCCATCGTGCGAGTCCGGCAGCACGCCGTTCTGCGACTTGGTGAACCAGCCCGAGCGGGTCAGCGCGACCGCACCCTTCTGGATCACGATGAACAGCACCCACAGCAGCGGGACCAGG
>NZ_JBSGBY010000266.1:0-10941 GCF_053601505.1 Nocardia sp. NPDC004722 | reverse complement strand
CGGACCGTGAGGGGCCTGAACACCTATCTGGCGATCACCCGGGCCACGAAGCCGGTGACCAGGGCGCTGGCATTCGGTGCGGTCAGCAGTGCGACCGCGGCCGCGGCACCGAGTGCGGTGGCGCCGATGCCTGCCCGCTGGGTGGTCTTCATGAGTGTGCTCCTCTCATCGCCCACAGGATCGTGGACGATGCGAAACGTTAATACTTCACTGTCTCGCTCGGAGCAGATTCCCAGGAAATCCTTCACTACTGGAGTTTGTAGAGCCACACGCGCGGTTCCGCCAACTCTCCGGTCGCGGTCCAGGCATAGGAACGGGCGACGCCATCGCCCGAATAGGTCTTCAGATAGCTCAGCAGATCCGCCCGGGAGGTGTGCCCGGCCGCGATCCCGCGCAGCACGATGGCCGTGAGGTCGTACGCCTCCGCCGCGTAGACCCCGGCCGCCTGGCCGTTCACGGCCTCGTAGTCGGTGAGGAAGTGATCGGTCACCGGACCGCACGGACACGACAGCACGGTGCCCGATGCCTCCGATCCGGCGGCGGTGACGAACGCGGGATCGTAACTGCCGTCACCGGATACGAACGGCGCGCTCACCCCGGCCCGGCGCAGCCGGTCCAGCACCGACCCGGCCTCGACGTAATACCCGGCATAGTAGACGGCGTCGGGTGCGGCGGCCTTGACCTTGCTGATCGCATCGGCGGGATCGCCCGCCATCGGGACGGTGACCGCGCACGACGGGTCCGACACCGCCCCGAGGCCGCTGATGATGCTCGCACCCAGGCCCGCCCCGTAGTCACTGTTGTCCGAAAGCACACAGACTCTCCGGTATCCGGCTGCCCCGGCGAGGTAGCGGCCCACCGCCGCGCCCTGCACCCCGTCACCGGCGAGACCGCGAAAGAAGCTGCGCCAGCCGAGGGTCGACAACACCGTGTTCGTCGCCGGCGTCAGGAACGGCAGTCCCGCATCGTCGAAAGACCGTCCGGCCACCTTGGCCTCACCGGAGAACACCGGGCCGATCACCGCCACGATCGAGGGGTCGGCGACGATCTGCGGCGCGAACTGACCGGCGATCCCCGGATCACCGGTGGTGTCGAACTGCCGGATGACGATCGGGCAGTCCGGGCTCGCCTTGCCGAACTGATCGACCATCAACTTCACGCCGCCGAGCACGTTGCGGCCCAGTGCCGCATTGGGCCCCGACAGCGCGCCGACCATGGCGATGGTGGTCGCGCCGCAGCGGGCCGTGCCGACCGACGTCGGATAGTGCGGCTCACCGGGCGTGATCAGCTTGCCCTGGGCATCGACCTGCCCGATCGGCTGACTCCCCGTGAAGAACGCCGCCAGGCTCCCCGGCCCCGCAGTCGTCGCCCGCGGCCGCGAGGTGGCCGACGACGACCCGGAACGGCCTGCGGCCCAGATGATCCCGAACACCACCCCGAGCACGATCACCAGACAGATCGCCGCACCCGCCACCCAGAACGTCCGCCCGCGCCGGGACCGCACCGCGACGGGCGGCCCTCCGGGCGAAAACCCCTGCACGGCCGAATCACTCGGCACCCGCCCCGGTGGCGCGGATGACTGCCGGGCCCAGGCCGACGCGGCGGGAACAGGAGCAGCGGGGATCGCGGTCAAATCACCTGAATGGCTGGACGGATTCCCCTGGGCACCAGGGCTTCCGGGCCGCATCCACACGGCGGACGCCGGCTCGACCTCCGATGCGGCCACCGACGACCACGGCGACGCGCCAGGACTCGGGGCGACGGGCGGGACGGAACCGGGTGCGCCGGACACCGGGGCCTGCGGCGTCGGGTAGCCGCCGGGGAGAGGATCCACCAGGGTCGGATCGGTGCTCGGAATCCCCTGCGCCCCAGCCTGTCCCGCAGGGGCCCATGCCCCGGGCGAAGCGGAAGCGGGCGGTGCCGGGTCAGCGCGCGACTCGATGGCTTCCCTTGCGGCGGAGGCGAATTCGATGCAGGAGGCGAATCGGTCGGCGGGTTGTTTGGCCAGCGCTTTGGCCAGGACAGCGTTCACGGCCGCCGGCACGGCCGCGCGGCGATCGCTGACGCGGGGTGGCGGATAGTGCAGGTGCCCGGCGACGACGGCGGCCGCGTTGTCGGCGGCGAACGGGGTTGAACCGCACAGCAGCCAGAACAGCGCGCAGGCCAGCGAGTAGCGGTCCGCCTCGGGGCCGACCGGAGCGCCGGCCAGCTGCTCGGGTGCGGCGTAGGCGAGGGTGGCCAGCAGGGAACCGGTCCGGGTGAGAGCACCGGAATCGTCGCGCAGGCGGCCGATGCCGAAGTCGGTCAACAGGATTCGCTCGCCGTAGCCGGGGGCGGGGCGGGCGACCATGATGTTGGCCGGCTTCACGTCACGGTGCAGGATGCCCATCGAATGGGCGTAGTCGAGGGCCTTGGCGACCTCGCCGACGATCTGCACCGCGCGGGCGGGCGGCAGGGTGGGCGGATCCAGTTCACCGGCGTCGACGCCGTCGATGAACTGCATGGAGATCCAGAGCCGATCGTCGTGGACGCCGCGATCGTGCACCGACACGATATTCGGGTGATCCAGGCGCGCGATCAGCTCGGCCTCGCGTTCGAAGCGCGCCCGGATCTCCGGGTCGGCGGTGAAGTCGCGGCCGAGCAGTTTCAGCGCGACCCGGCGGGGCAGGCGCGGGTGCGTCGCCAGATACACCTCGCCCATGCCGCCGCTGCCCAGCCGCCGCTCGATGACATATCCGGCGAAAACCTCACCCGCGCGCAGCATTCGATCCCCTCGGCACGTAGTCGGATCGAACGCTACCGCCTCGCCGGGCGCGGCGCAGCCGGTTGGCTACCCGCCCAGCAGGCCCTTCGCGATATGGGTGACCTGGATTTCATTGCTGCCCGCGTAGATCATCAGCGACTTGGCGTCGCGGGCGAGCTGCTCGACCTTGTACTCGGCCATATAGCCGTTGCCGCCGAAGAGTTGCACGGCCTCCATGGCGACCTCGGTGGCGGCGCGCGAGGAGTACAGCTTCATGGCCGACGCCTCGGCGAGGGACACCTTCTCCCCCGCCGCGGTGCGCTCGATGGCGTTGAACACCATGTTCTGCACATTGATTCGCGCGATCTCCATCTCGGCCAGCTTCAACTGGATGAGCTGGAACTGCGCGATCTCCTTGCCCCACAGCTTGCGCGACTTCGCGTAATCGACGCACAGCCGGTGACATTCGTTGATGATGCCCAGCGCCAGCGACGCGATGCCGATGCGCTCGGCGGCGAAGGACTCCTTGGCGCTGTCCTTGCCGTCGCCCTTGGCCGGGTTCTCCGTCTCGCCCAGCAGGCGGTCCGGGGTGATGCGCACATTGTCGAAGAACAGTTCGCCGGTGGGCGAGGAGTTCATGCCCATCTTCTTGAACGGCTTGCTCTGGGTGAAGCCGGGCATGCCCTGGTCGAGCACGAAGGCCAGCACCTTGCGGTCGCGGCGATCGGTGCCGTCCTCCTCGTCCAGCTTGGCGTAGACGACGGTGACATCGGCGTACGGGCCGTTGGTGATGAAGGTCTTGCGGCCGTTGAGGATGTAGTCCGCCCCGTCGCGGCGCACATACGACTTCATGCCGCCGAAAGCGTCGGAGCCCGAATCGGGTTCGGTGATCGCCCACGCGCCGACCTTCTCGAAGGTCACCAGTTCCGGCAGCCAGCGCTTCTTCTGCGCCAGCGTGCCGCGACTGCGAATGGTGCCCGCGGTGAGCCCGAGACTCACCCCCATCGAGGCGACCAAGCCGAGACTGATCCCCGCCAACTCACTGTTGAGAATGACCCCCATCGACCCCGACCCGCTGAACCCACCCGAAGCCTTCCCGCCGGTCCCCGCCTCCTCCCGAGCGATCGTCTTCTCCAGCCCCTCCCGCGCCATCTCATCCAACCCGAAGGTCGCGTACAGCTTCCGAATGATGTCGAACGGCGGTAGCGCCCCACTCTCCAACTGCTCGACGTGCGGCTTGATCTCCTTGTCGATGAACCCGCGCAGCACATCACGGAACATCAGATCTTCATCGGACCACTGGTACATGTGAGGGAACTCCCGGGGCTCGCGGAACGGTCACCCGAATATAGAACACGTTCTAGATTCAGCCGACCGCCGCACAGCGACCGCACCTTTCGGCGCCCTGACCGGCATACCGCTCTCGTCCCGAAACCGACCAGCGTGTCACTGACCGATTCCGGTCGCCGGCAGGACCATCATGGGATGAATCCCGGCATCGGAACTGGTAGGAGGCGTACATGCTCGCACTCGGGTTCTTCGGCTGGATCATTATCGGCGGACTGGCCGGTTGGATCGGCAGCAAGATCATGGGTACCGATGCTCAGCAGGGCATCGTGCTCAATGTCGTCGTCGGCGTGGTCGGCGGTCTACTGGGTGGGTTCCTGCTGAAGCTGGTCGGCGTGGACGTCAACGGCGGCGGCCTGATCTTCAGCTTCCTGACCTGCCTGGCGGGCTCGGTGCTGCTGCTGTTCATCGTCGGCAAGGTGCGCGGTTAGCTCAGCCGACCGTCCTCACCCGCATCGGGGCCCTCGGCGGCGGATTGCGCCTGGGAGGTCTGCACGCCACCGAAGTCCTCTTGGATGACGGTGCCCGGCGCAACCCCGCCGTAGCCGGCCTTGGCGAACGGCTGACCGAACTCGCCGCCCTCTCGGCCGTATCGTGCCACGAGTTATCTCGCCGCAAACATTAGAGTCGGACAACCACGGCGTGTTGACTGGGCGGAGCAGTGATACTGGGGACGCGGCGACCGCCGCGATCAACTTCGGCCCCTTGGATCGATCATGATTTCGACTTCCGCGACCGGGCAAACCCTTCCTACTCCGTGGCGTCAGGTGAGCCAGAACACCTGGCAGGCAATACTTCTCACCGGAATTCTGACGGCCGTGCTGGGTGTGCTGGTGCTCGCCTGGCCGGGGCCCACGCTGGTCGTGGCGGGCATTCTGTTCGGCATCTATCTGCTGATATCCGGTGTCACGCAACTGATGACGGCGTTCGGGGCGCATATCGCGGCCGGGATGCGGCTGTTGGCGTTCGTCAGCGGGTTCATCTCGATCATGCTGGGGTTCTTCGCGTTTCGCAGTGCGCTCGAATCGGTTCTGCTGCTGGCGTTGTGGATCGGGATCGGGTGGCTGTTCCGGGGGATCATGCAATTGATCGCCGCGCTGTCGGAGCCGGGGCTGCCCATGCGCGGGTGGCAGACAGTGTCGGGGCTGCTGATGGCGGTGGGCGGGATCGTGTTGATCGTCTCGCCGTTCGACTCGATCTCGGTGCTCACCCTGCTCGCCGGCTGGTGGCTGGTCGTGATCGGAATCATGGAGGCGGTCACCGCGTTCCAGCTGCGCGGCGCCGCCCGCTAGCCGCCGATGTTCACGAACGCTCGTGGGGAAAGGTGGGGGCGAAGGCCGGGGTGAGGTCGTCGAGCCAGCGGGCGGTGGGGCTGTAGTTGGCGAAGAACGGTGTGCCGACCAGGGATTCGTCGCGGGCCTGGAGGAAGCGGAGGGCGAAAACTCGTTGGTCGGCGATGGTGGTGATGCCGTCGATGACAATCTTGCCGGGGGTGGCCGACATGACGGGGCCGCGGACGGTGCGGGCCAGGCCGGGGGCGGCGCGGTAGGCGTCGGCGAACATGGCGGCGGAGGCGGCCAGGGGGACGGCGAAGTGGTCGCGGGGGCCGGTGTCGCGTTCGACGAACATGTAGTACGGGATCATGCCGAGGCGAACTTCGTTCTGCCACAAGGCCGTCCAGTCGCGGGCCGAGTCGTTGACGGTACGCACGACCGGCGATTGGCAGCGGATCGTCGCGCCCGTGTCCTGGAGGCGCCGGATCGCGGTGCGCACGATGTCGGTTTCCAGTTCCCGGGCATGCGAGACGTGCGCCATGATGGCCAGGTGCCGCCCGGAGGCGGTGACCTGTGCCAGCAGCGCCAGCAGCTCGTCGGCGTCCGGGTCGGTGACGAACCGGTACGGCCAGAAGGCGAGCGCCTTGGTGCCGAGGCGAATCGTGGTCAGCTGCTCCAGCTCCGGCGCGAGCAAGGGCAGCAGGTGGCGGCCCAGCACCTCGGCGCTCATGATCATCGGATCGCCGCCGGTGATCAGCACGTCACCGGCCTCGGGATGCCGTTTCAGGTAGCGGACCAGTGTCTCGGGCCCCGCTGCGGCCATGTGCAGTTCCGGTTCGCCGACGAACTGCGCCCAGCGAAAGCAGTACGCGCAGTAGGCATGGCAGGTCTGGCCGTTGCGCGGGAAGTACAGCACCGTGCCGCGGTACTTGTGCTGTAGCCCCTCGAAGGTCTCCCCGTCGACCTCCGGCAGATTGAGGGTGCGCTGCCCCTCCGGATGCGGATTCATCGACTTGCGGATCCGGGTGGCCGTGTGGCGGATATCGGCGGCGGGCGCCTCGGTGGCGAGCAGCGTCACCAGTTCGGCGCGGTCCTCGTCGGACAGCATGCCCGGGTGCGGCATGGTGAGCCGGAAGATCGGGTCGTCGGGCGCCCGCGTCCAGTCGATGAGTTCGTCCAGGACATACCGGTTCGTCCGGAACGGCAGCACCGCCGCCACCGCCGCCAGTTCCCGCGCCCGCTCGGCATCGAGCCCGGCCCGCGCGGCGAGCCGCGGCAGTTCCCGGGCGCCGATCGCGCGAAATCCATACCCCGTGGTGCCCAGCGACATCCGATGCCTCCAGCCACTTGCCCGACGGACGTCGAGCGACCGGCTCAGATCCTAGCGATCCGCGGTTGCCGCGTCTTCGCGGGTCGGTTCCAGGCTCAGCGGCAGCGGGTCCAGCCGCCGGAAGCTGCCGGGCGGGGCCTCATGGAAGAGCTCGGCCAGCAGCACGCGCAGACGTTCCTCCGGCTCGGCATCCGCCACCCGCGACAGGGTGTACTCGCCGCCACCGTCGAGCTTGACCGTGATCGAATCCGGATCGGCGCCCTCCAGGAAGCGATCCAGCCGTGAACTGTGCACGTACCGGATGCCGTCCAGCACAATGGTTCTCACCGTTCGCCGCAGCTCACCACCGCGACCGTCGGACACCGTGATCCCGACCAGATGCTCCAGCGGCGAGGAACGACTCCAGACCGCGTGAAAGCGATCATTGACGAACTTGCCCAGCGGCGAGTACCGCGACACCTCGAGCTGGCGGGAATCACCCGAAAGTTCGCCGAGAGTGTAGAAGGAAATAAGGCATTTGTCGTCGGCCCGGTACATCGTCACGTCGGGACCCGAATGATAAAGCCGCACTTGGAATTCCGCCCGCACCCCGCGCCCACCGTGCCCGCGCTCGTGGTCGCCGATCTCCCGCTGTAATTCCCGCAGCGTGTGCAGATTGCGGGCGAGCTGCCGTTGCAGATCCTCCGACGCGCCCAGCTCCAGAGCACGCTGCTCGGCGGCCAGGGTCGAGGGATTGATGAGCAGGATGTACACCGACACCCCGCGCGCCACCGCCGCCCGCACGACCCGCCCGAAACGGTCTGAATACGGCTCCAGCAACATATTCGAGAAGGTGTCGACGATGCGGATAGCGTCGGTACTGCGGTCGGCGCGGTCGAGGAAGCGCCCGTAATCGAGTTCCCGATGCTCGCGCACCCGGGACTCCCCCACCCGCTGGATGATCGGGGTCAGCAGGAAGATGGTGAAGACCGCGCCGATCAGATCGGCGGCGGTGTTCAACTCGAAGTTGCGCCAGTAGTCCGGCAGGCCACCGGCGAGCGTCGAGAGCAGCAGAATGGTCGCCACCCCGACACCCAGACCCGCGATCCACCGCGGTTCCGGCCACCGCCATCGCCGAGTCCGCTTCCGACGCCGTGCAATTCCCCCGCCTGCCACGCCTTCAGAGTATGGGCACCGGCCCCGCGCTTCAATTCCGATCGGGGGCGGCGGTTCGCACTCAGGATATTTGGGCAAGATGGGGGCTGTCTGTCGCTCGGTGCATGGGAGGGCTCGATGTTGGAAGTAACACGATTGGTGCGGAGATTCGGAGAGAAGGTGGCGGTGGACGAGGTGTCGTTCACCGTGCCGGAAGGCGAGTTGAGCGGGTTCGTCGGCGGTAACGGTGCGGGCAAGACCACCACCATGCGGATGATTATGGGGGTCTTGGGGATTCACGGCGGAGAAGTGCGCTGGGCCGGGCGGGCGGTGAATGCCGCGGACCGGCGGCGGTTCGGATACATGCCCGAGGAGCGCGGGTTGTATCCGAAGCAGCCGATCGTCGATCAGCTCGTGTATCTGGCGCGGTTGCGCGGGATCGGTGCCGCCGCGGCCGTTTCGCGGGCCGACGCGCTGCTGGAGCGCTTCGAGTTGAGCGGGCGGCGCAAGGACAAACTGGAGTCGCTGTCGCTGGGCAATCAGCAGCGGGTGCAGATCGCGGCCGCCGTGATCGCGGAGCCGGTGGCGCTGGTGCTCGACGAGCCGTTCTCCGGATTGGACCCGGTGGCCGTGGATTCCATGGCCGCGCTGTTGAAAGAGTATGCCGCGCAGGGTGTTCCGATCCTGTTTTCCTCGCATCAACTGGATCTGGTGGAGCGACTGTGTGATCGGCTCATCATTCTCGCCAACGGGCGGGTGGTGGCGCAGGGGTCGGCGGCGGAACTGACCGAGGCCGGGCCGGAACGGTACCGGGTGGTGCTGGGCGGGGACGCGCAGTGGCTGCGCGAGCTCGCCGGGGTCGAGGTGATCGAAATCGACGGCGCGACAGCGATTGTGGAATTGCCCGACACGACCACCGACACGGTGCTGACCGAGGCGCTGCGCCGCGGCTCCGTGCGGGAACTGGCCGCAGTGCGGCCGTCCGTGTCCGACATCTACCGGGAGGCGGTGGCATGAGCACCACAGACGACAGCACCATCGACGACGCGCCCCGGGGCGTCTGGCGGCTGGTCGCCCAGCGCGAGATCGCGGTGAAGCTGCGCGACCGCAACTTCCTGATCTCCACGGCGATCACCATCATCGCGATCGTCGCATCCCTGGGAATCAGCGGATTCCTCAGCAGCCGAACCGAAACCATCGATATCGCGGTCCTCGGGCCGGACGCGAGCGCCGTGGTCGACCTGGCCGGGCAGCTCGCCCACAACTCCAACGCCAAGGTCGATTTCGTGGCGCACGAAGTCCCCGACCCGGCTGCCGTCGCGGCGAAGGTCCGGGCGGGCGACGCCGACGCGGGTCTGGTGCCCGGCCCCGACGGCTGGCGACTACTCGGGAAAACCGCCAAGAACGACAAGGCCGACACCTACATCTCGGCGGCGGCCGGACAGCTCGCCATCCAGCAGAATGCCGCCGCGGCGGGCCTTTCCACGCAGCAGCTCGCCCGCGGCGGCACCGTCACCACGGCCTTGCTCGAACCGAACGCCATCGACCCCGGCCTGGCCAAGGCCGCCGGATTCGTCTTCGCGTTCCTGTTCTATCTGTCGTCCATCCTGTTCGGCCTCTCCATCGCGCAGAGCGTGGTCGAGGAGAAGCAGAACCGCATCGTCGAAATCCTCGCCAGCGCGATCCCCTTGCGCCAGCTGCTGATCGGCAAGGTGATCGGCAATACCGTCATGGCGCTCGGCCAGCTCGTCCTGTTCGTCGGCGCCGGCCTGATCGGCCTGGCCGCCACCGGCAAGGGCGACCAGGTAGCCCGAATCGGCGGCGCCGCAGGCTGGTTCGTGGTCTTCTTCCTCGTCGGCTTCCTGGCCCTGGCCAGCCTGTGGGCGGTAGCCGGAGCCCTGGCCACCCGCACCGAGGACCTCCAAGCCACCTCCACCCCCCTGACCATGCTGGTGATGATCGTGCTCTTCGCCGGAATCTTCCTCTCCGGCACCGCCCAAACCATCGCCTCCTTCCTCCCCCTGGCCTCCGTCGTCGCCATGCCCGCCCGCCTGGCCGCCGGAACCGCCCCCTGGTGGCAACCCGTGATCGCCCTGCTGATCGTGGCGTGCGCGGCCTACGCGATCGTCCTGATCGCGGAGAAGATCTACCGACGCTCCCTCATGCAAACCCAAGGGCGACTCACCCTGCGGCAGGCCCTGGCCCTCGAGGACTGATCCTCGAGGACCGGCGTCAGAACGGTTCGGACTCCGCGTCATCCGAGGCGGGCGGTTCGCCGCCGCCTCGGATGGTCCAGAGCAGTCCGTCGAGTTCGTCGGGCTTGATGAGGACGTCGCGGGCCTTGGAGCCTTCGGAGGGGCCTACGACGCCGCGGGTTTCCATCAGGTCCATGAGGCGGCCTGCCTTGGCGAAGCCGACGCGGAGTTTGCGTTGCAGCATGGAGGTGGAGCCGAATTGGGAGGTGACGACCAGTTCGATGGCTTGGATGAGGAGGTCGAGGTCGTCGCCGATGTCGGGGTCGACGTCCTTCTTCTCGCCGGACTTGGCGGCAGTGACGCCTTCCTGGTAGTCGGGGGTGGCCTGGGTTTTGGCGAAGTCGACGACGGCGGAGATTTCGGCGTCGTCGATGAAGGCGCCCTGGAGACGGGTCGGTTTGCTTGCGCCCATGGGGAGGAACAGGCCGTCGCCCATGCCGATCAGCTTCTCCGCGCCCGGCTGATCGAGGATGACTCGGGAGTCCGTCAAAGACGAAGTGGCGAAGGCCAGGCGGGACGGGACGTTGGTCTTGATCAGACCGGTCACCACGTCCACCGACGGGCGCTGAGTGGCGAGCACCAGGTGAATGCCTGCGGCGCGGGCCTTCTGGGTGATGCGGACGATCGCGTCCTCGACATCGCGCGGGGCGGTCATCATCAGGTCGGCCAGCTCGTCCACGATGGCCAGGATGTACGGGTAAGGGCGGTACACCCTTTCGCTGCCCAGCGGCGCGGTGATCTGGCCGGACTTCACCTTCCGGTTGAAGTCGTCGATGTGGCGGACCTTGCTGGCCTGCATGTCCTGGTAGCGCTGCTCCATCTCCTCCACCAGCCAGGCCAGCGCGGCGGCGTCCGCAT
>NZ_JBSGBY010000265.1:0-11081 GCF_053601505.1 Nocardia sp. NPDC004722 | reverse complement strand
ATCAGCGCACCGAGGCGGGCAGGCGGTCGGTGACCAGGCGGGTGTAGGAGCGCAGGGTCAGGCAGATCGTGAGCCAGCAGGCCCCGATGAGCCAGCCCGCCAGGATGTCGGTCGGCCAGTGCACGCCGAGGTAGAGGCGTGACAGGCCGACCGCCACCACGAACACGGCCGCGACGGCGATCAGCAGGACGCGGGCGAGCGGGCGTGCCAGGTGCGGCAGGGCGACGGCGACCAGGATGCCGATCACCACGGTCGAGCCGAGCGCGTGGCCGGACGGGTACGAGTGGTTGGTCTCGGTGACCAGGTGGTCGATCACCGGGGGCCGGTCGCGACCGATCAGCAGCTTGCCGAAGTAGGTGAGCAGCCCCGCGCCCGCGGCGGTCACCGCGACCAGGACCGCCTGATCCCAGTACTTGCGCCAGGCCAGCAGTGCGCACGCCACCAGCGAGTAGACGGCGACCGTCGTGGTGTCGCCCGCCGCGCTGACCGCCTTCGCGATCGGCGTCAGCGTGTCGTTGCGACGGTCGATGAACCATTGCAGCCAGGCCGAATCCGGTCCGGCCGGGCCGTTGTACCAGATCACCACACAGGTCAGGACCAGAATCACGGCCGTGAGCGCCAGCGCGATCAGCACGCCGGCGAGCATGCCGTCTTCGGGGTCGTCCGTCCGGGTCGTCGTGGGCGCTTCCTTCGATGCGGGTGGTGAGGACAGCATGCCATCGAGGTTGCCACGGTATCGCTGAGAGAACGTTGAGAGCCGGAACCGACCGGCGGGCACGCCGCCGGGCGGGGGATCGGGCATGCTGGTGACCGTGCGGGTGCTGGTGGTCGAGGACGAGGAGCGGCTGGCGCGGACGATTCAGCGCGGGCTCGAGCTCGAGGGGTTCGTGGTCCAGCTCGCGCACACCGGGACCGACGGGCTGTGGGCGGCGAGCGAGGACGCCTTCGACGTGATCGTGCTCGACATCATGCTGCCGGGTCTCAGCGGCTACGAGGTGCTGCGGCGCCTGCGGGCCCGCGACGTGAGCACGCCGGTGCTCATGCTGACCGCCAAGGACGGCGACTACGAGCAGGCCGACGCGCTCGACCTCGGCGCGGACGACTATCTGACCAAACCCTTTTCGTTCGTGGTGCTCATCGCCCGGCTGCGCGCGCTGCTGCGGCGTCGCTCCCCGCAGCAGCCCAGGCTGCTGGCGGCAGGGGACCTGGTGCTGGATCCGGCGCGGCGGACCGTGCGCCGCGGCGACACCCCGCTCACGCTCACCCCGCGCGAGTTCGGTCTGCTGGAATTCCTGCTGCGGCACCAGGGTTTGGCGTTGACCAAGTCCGAGATCCTGCGCAACGTGTGGGACGCCCACTACGACGGGCCGGAGAACGTGGTCGAGGTCTACGTCGGATATTTGCGCAAGAAGATCGATGTGCCCTTCGGCCGCACCAGCATCGAGACGCTACGAGGCGTCGGCTACCGGATGATCGACGCCGGTGGGCAGGGTGATGACGAATCGGGCGCCACCCCAGGGTGATTCGCCGATCGTGACCGAACCACCGTGCGCGGCCACGATTTCCGTGACAATGGCCAGGCCCAGCCCGGAACCGCCGGTGGCGCGGGCCCGGTCGGCTTCGAGCCGCACGAAGCGGCCGAACACCCGCTCACGGTCGGCGGGCGGGATGCCGGGGCCGTCGTCGTCGACGATCAGCAGCGCGTCCGCGCCGTCGCGGCGCACCGTGACCGCGACCGTGGAGCGGGTGTGCGCGGCGGCGTTGTCGACGATATTGCGCAGCGCCCGTTCGAGTTTGGGTCGGTCGCCCCGGATACGGACGGTGTCGATCTCCGATCGCACCGTGACGCCGCCGCGCTGGCGCAGCGCCAGCACCTGTTCGGCGGCCACATCGTCGAGATCGACCTCGCCGCCACGCAATTCGAGCCCGCTCTCGTCGGCGGCGGCCAGCGTGAGCAGGTCGTCGATGAGGCGGCGCATGCGTTCGGTCTCGGGCAGCAGGGTGCCGTCGATGAGTTCGGCGTCCAGCGCCTCCGGGCGGTCGCGCGCCAATTCCAGTGCGGCCGTGACCACCGCGAGCGGGCTGCGTAGTTCGTGCGAGGCGTCGCCGACGAAGCGCCGCTGCGCCTGATGCCCGGCCTCGACGCGGGCGAGCATGTCGTTCATGGTCTCGGCCAGCCGGGCGATCTCGTCGCGCGCCACCGGCACCGGCACCCGCTCCGACAGCCCGGCCGCGCCGATCCCGGCCACCCGGCGGCGGATGTCCTCGACCGAGCGCAGCGACCGGCCCACCAGCAGGTAGGTGGCCAGCGCGGCCGCGGCCACCACGATCGGGCCGCCCAGCGCGACCAGTGCCGCGACCCGTTTCACCGCGCGTTCGGCGGGTTCGCTGTCCCCGGCGACCAGGACCAGGTAGCGGCCGGTGGGTGTGCTGACCGTCCGGGCCGCGACCCGCAGGTCCTCGTCGTAGACGGCGACGGGCCTGCGGCCGCTGTCGGATTCGGTCACGGTCGCCGGATCCAGCAGCGGCGTCGCGTAGGTGGAGGTGGATTCCCGGGCGATGGCACCGCGCGCGTCGATGATCTGCACCACCGCGATCTGCCCGCTGCCGTCGAACAGGGAGTCGGGCAGGTCTGTCACCGAATCGCGGGCCAGTTCGGCGGCGACGGCATCGGCCCGGGTGCCCGCGGCGGCGTCGATCTCGCGCAGCAGCGACCGGTTGAGCAGTCCGAGCAGTGCCCCGGACGCCAGCAGCAGCACCGCGCCCACGGTGAGGGCGGCGGCGATGGCCGAGCGAATCCGCAATCCCCAGTGCGAGGGCCGCAGCCAGTCCGGGATTCGAGTCACGGCTCCCATCATGGGTCACCGTGCAGCAGACCGCGATTGACCAGGCCGAGCACCCGCGAGACCGCGGCGTCGATCTCGCCGCGGGTGGTGGGCAGCGACCCGTCGAGCAGGAGAGCGGCCAGGCCGTGCACCGCCGACCAGGCGGCGATGTCCGCGCCGGGACGCAGCTCCGGGTCCATCAGTCCGGCGGCGAGGGTCTCGTCGAGGACCTGTCCGAGGATCCGGTGCGGATCGTCGGCGGGATCGCTCGGCGCGGTTGCCGCCGGGTTGCCGAATGCGGTGCGGAACAGGCCGGTTCGGGCGAGAGCGAAATCGATGTAGGCGGTGCCGACCGCATGCAACCGGCCGCGTGGATCCTCGATGCGGGCGAGCCGGTCCCGCATCTCGGCGGCGAGTTCGCCGCGGGCGTGGCGGGAGACCTCGGCCAGCAGCGCCTCGCGGTCGGCGAAGTGGCGGTAGGCGGCGGAATGCGAGACCCCGGCGGCGCGGGCCACCTCGCGCAGAACCACGCGGTCGGGGCCGCCTTCGGCGGCGAGTGCGATCCCCGCGTCGATCAATGCCGCGCGCAATGAACCGTGATGGTAGGACCGGCTGCGGTCCGGCGCGGGGTCGGCTGGGCTCATGGCCTCAGCATCGCACGCGGATGTTGACGGCGGTCACATAGGTGCCCATACTCGAAGATGTGACCAGTGGTTACTTTCTGGTCCGGACCCCGACCTCGATCGGAAAGTGCTGATATGAACGACATCTCCCTCGATACCCCGTACTCGTCGGGCACCTCGCGGCTCGATATCGACAAGGCGCTGCGCAATGCCGGACGCGACCCGGACCGGCTGCAACTCGCCGACCTCACGCTCGTGGAGGACTTCCACACCATGGGCCGGATCGCCACCGGCGCGCTGGTGGATCTGACCGCGCTCACCCCGGACAGCCGGGTGCTCGACGCCGGGAGCGGGATCGGCGGCACCGCGCGCTTCATCGCCGAGACCTACCGCTGCCCGGTGACCACGGTGGATCTCACCGAGGACTACTGCGAGACGGCGCGCTGGCTCAACGCCGCGGTCGGGCTCGACGGGCTGATCTCGGTGCGGCAGGGCGATGTCACCGAATTGCCCTTCGACGACGGCGGTTTCGACGTGGTTTTCAGCCAGCACGTGCAGATGAACATCGCCGACAAGGACGCGCTGTACCGGGAGGCGCATCGGGTGCTGGAACCCGGTGGGCTGCTGGCGATCTGGGATATCACCGGCGGCGGTGTGCCCGACTATCCACTGCCCTGGGCGGACCGGCCGGACCAGAGCCACCTGGTGTCGTCGGAGGCGTTGCGTGCGGCGGTGGAAGGGGCCGGATTCACGATCGAGGTGTGGGAGGACCTCACCGATCAGGCGGGAGCGGTCATGCGCATGGTGCTGGCCGCGCCGCCGAATCCCGTTGGGCTGCAAGCCTTCGTCCCCGATTTCGCGGCGAAGGTCGAGAACCTCACCCACGGGCTGGCCGACGGCAGGCTGCGGGCCGTGCGGTGCATCGCCCGAGCCTGAGCGGTTTTGGCCTGCGCCTGAGTAGTCGCGTGAGTGGTCATCGCGCGCGGTGGGTTCGGCGGCTGCGGCGGCGCGGTTCCGGGTGCAGCAGCGACGCGATCGGCCCCGCGTAGCCGGAGGCCACGAGTTCCACCATGGCGCTGAAGGTTTCGACGAAGCGCGTCGCGGTGGACCGGTCGAAGCGCGCGATCGGGTACAGGAACGGCCCGGTGATCCCGGTCGGTGCGCCGGTGTGGTCGTAGTTCTCGGTGAGCCCGAATTCGAGATCGTGCTTGGCGCGGATGATCCCGGTCGGGAAGTCGGTGATGGACATGCCCGGCGCCGCGGCCGCGGGCGGGGCGGCGTCGGCGCGTTGCAGGATCAAGGTGGCCTGGAACAGCGGGTGCGCCGGATCCTGCGGAAGACTGCGCAGCAGCCGGGGGTTAGGGGTGTCCGGATGCGCGAAGGCGGCCAGGGCGACCTTGCGGACCTGGTCGATGAGGTCGTTCATATCGGTCGCACGATCCAGCCGGATGCGCAGCAGGACATCGTCGGAGAGATTGCCGACCAGGTCCGCGAGCAGCGGGTCGTCGCGGCCGGAGACGGCGGTCGCGACGGTCACGTCCGGGGACTTGGCGAAGAGGGCGACGCTGAGCGCGAAGGCGGTCTGCAGCAGCATGAACAGGCTCGCGCCGGCGTGCCGGGCGCGGGCCAGCAGTGCCGCGTGCAACGCCGCGTCGAAGCGGATCTGAATGAGGTCGCCCGCGGCGTCGGCACGTTCCGCATCGGAACCTGGCCGGTCATAGGGCAGTTCGAGCGGAATCGGGCGGCCGACGAGATTATTGGCCCAATAGCGCAACTGGTTGCTGGCCCGGCTGCCCGGATCGTCGAACGCGCCCAGGTACTCGTGCTTCCAGAGCGTGTAGTCGATGAAGTCGACGGCCAGCGGGGTGAAGGCGGGCGCGCGCCGCGCGCTCCGGGCCAGGTAGGCGGTGACCAGGTCGCGCAGCAGCGGCTGCATGGACTGGCCGTCCATCGAGATGTGGTGGATCACCAGGGCCAGCACCACATCCCGGCTGCCCAGCCGGAAGATGCGGGCCCGGATCGGCAGCTCGGAGGCGAGATCGAAGGCGCGGCCCGCGAATTCGGCGATGCGCTCGGTCACCTCACCGGGGAAGCTGTCGACGACCTGGACCTCGACCCGCGCCACGTCGGCGTCGAGGACCATCTGGATGGGCCCGTCGGCGGTCGCGGGATAGCAGGTGCGCAGCGGGGCGTGCCGCCGCACCACGTCGTCGATGGCGGCCCGCAGCGCGAGAGTATTCACCAGCGAGCCACGAATTCGAAACGCGCGAGCAACATTCCAGTCAGCCGATTGCCCACAGGCCGCGGCGTGCCACATCCGCTCCTGCGCGGGCGCCAGCGGAACTCGCGGCGAGCGCGGCATGCGCCGCAGCGGCGCGGGTTCCTCGACGATCCGCAGGAATTCTGTCGTATCAGCGGGTTTCCGCCGTTGTAAAGGTCTTGTCCAGACAGCAATCGGCCCGACCATCGACGCCGCCCTCTCAGCATTCGAACGATGTTCTACACATCACCGCCCGAATAGCCCGGCAGCTTTGCGGAACGGCGATCCGGCCCACGGTAGCAACGGCATGGCAATTCCGCTTGCCGAGAAGTGAGACCCAGGTCACCCACACTATCCGCGAAAGCGAAAGCCCAGGAAGTCAGGGGCATCCGATGGCACGAATAGGCCGCTGACCCACAGTGGGCACTCGTCCAGTCGAATGCGAGAGTTGCCGAACAAGATCAGGGAGCTATCACCGCGGAGAAACGGGCAGAATTCCGCGAGGCGAGCTCCCTGATCATGAAACTTACCGTGGGACGGGGATTCCGGCGGACCATACGCGGCGAATGGACTTCGTCGCGGTGATGTCGGCGAGGGGGTCGGCGTCCAGCAGGATGAGGTCGGCGCGCAGGCCGGGGGTGATCGCGCCGCGGTCGGTCAGGCCGAAGTGCCGCGCGGGCAGGACGGTCGCGGCATTCAGCGCATCCGCGGTCGAGAGACCGGCGCTGACCAGTAGTTCCAGTTCGCGGTGCAGGCTCTCACCGAAGACGGGGTTGCAGGGGACGCCGGGGGAGGCGTTGGCGTCGGTGCCCGCGAGGATGGGGACGCCGGCGGCGTGCAGCGCACCGACATTGGCGACGGCGGCGGCGAATGCCTCGGGGACGCCGTTCGCGGCGACCATGCCCTCCATCATGGTGAGGGTCGGGACGACGACGCGTTCCTCGGCGGCGATCCGCTCTACATCGGGCTGCGGCAGCGGGAATCCAGCGGGCACATGGGTGATGATGTCCACGCCCGCGTCCAGTGCCGCGGCGTAGGCGCCCGGTGAGGCGGCGTGCGCGACGACCAGCAGGTCGCGGGCATGAGCCTCCGCAACAACGGCTTTGGCGCTGGCCGCGTCGGGACCGCCCTCTCCGGGAGCCTCGAGGATCAGCTTGATGTAGTCCGAGCCGCTCGAATGGCGTTGCGCCACCATGGGTTCTGCCTGTTCCGCGGATCGGATGATGACGCTGTCGCCGAGGAACTGGCCGTGCATGCCGTCGGCCCCGGCGACGCACATGCCCGAGCTGCGGACATCGGTGGTGCCGACGGTATTGCGGAGTCCGGCAACGGTGGCGGGGTCACAGGTCATGTCCAGTGCCGTGGTGACGCCGAAAGGGGTGAATCGGGACGGGGTCTCGGTATCGGCGATGTGCACGTGCGCGTCGATGAAGCCGGGTACCAGGAACGCGCCGCCCGCGTCCAGGCGTTCGGCGCCGGTGTCGTCGGTGCCGATCACCGCTCCGTCGATGATGACCGTGGTCGGTGCGGTGAAGGTGCTGCCGTCGAAGACTCGGACATTGTCGAGAGCGGTCCGGCTGACCGCTGGGTTCGAAGAAGTCACGGAAACCAGCATCCTCCGATTCGTGACCGGTGAGGGCACAACGGGATTCGTACGCCGCTTTCCGGCGGGTCAGCGTTTGCGTGGCAGCAGGCGGCGGGAGACGTGTTCGGTCATGGCGTCGGCGATCGGCGGGACCACCGGGACGGGCCGGGTGGGCGGCGGCGGGGCCGAGCGGGCGTCGGCGGAGATGCGGATGAGCAGCGCCAGAATGATGTAGTTGGCCAGCAGCGAGGAACCGCCGTAGGACATGAACGGCGTGGTGAGACCGGTCAGCGGGATCAGTTTGGTGACACCGCCGACCACCACGAACAGCTGCCAGCCGATCGAGAAGGCCAGCCCGCCGCCGAGCAGTTTGCCGAAGGCGTCGCGGGTGGTCAGCGCGGCGCTGAAGCCGCGGATGCACAGGATCAGGAACAGGGCCAGCACCGCGCCCAGCCCGATCAGGCCCAGCTCCTCGCCGATGGTGGAGATGATGAAGTCGGTCTTGGCGAACGGCACGTCCTGCGGCCGACCGCTGCCCAGCCCGGTTCCGGCCAGGCCGCCGGTGCCCATGCCGAACAGGCCCTGCGAGATCTGGTAGCCCGTCGTGTAATACGTGGCGAACGGGTCCTTCCACACCTCCACCCGCACCCGCACGTGCCCGAACAGTTCGTAGGCGATGAACGCGCCGACCATGAAGAACAGCAGGCCGATGATCAGCCACGAGGCCCGCCCGGTGGCGATGTACATCATGGCCAGCACGGTCCCGAACACCAGCAGCGAGAAGCCCAGGTTCTTCTCGTAGACGAGCACGAGCACCGCGACGAAGGTGACCAGCAGCAGCGGGGCCAGATCCCGCAGGCGCGGCATGGTCATGCCCAGGAAGCGGGTGCCCGCGTTGGTGAACAGCTCGCGGTTGGCGACCAGGAAGGCGGCCACGAAGATGATCAGCGCGACCTTGGCGAACTCGCCGGGCTGAATCGAGAATCCGCTCAACAGGATCCAGCTCTTGCCGCCGTTGACCTCGCTGAAGCGTGACGGCAGCAGGGCGGGGATGAGCAGCGCGACCACCCCGGCCAGGCCCATGGTGTAGCCGTAGCGGGCGGGTTTGGTGTGGTCGGGGACGAATACCAGCACCAGCACGAACAGCAGCATGCCCAGGCCGGTCCAGATCAGCTGATGCGCCGAATCCGAGGAGGGGATGGCCTTGCCCGCGTTCCTGGCGGCGGTGGCCTCCGCGCGGTCGAGCCGGTCGATGAGGACCAGGCCGATGCCGTTGAGCAGCACCACGCACGGCAGCAGCACCGGGTCGGCGGCCGGGGCCCAGCGGCGCACGGCCAGATGGGAGGCCAGCACGAAGACCGCGAAAACGGCCAGCGCGCGGATGCTCTGGGCGTCGAAGCCGTTGCCGGTGGCCGAGGTCATGGCCAGATACGCGAAGGCCGTCAGGGCCAGTGCGGCCACGCACAGCAGCAGTTCGGCATTGCGCGGAACACGCCCCTTCGACCTGGCCGGGGGAGGGCTGTGCCGAAATGCGCTCACACCGAACAGTATCGCGTGCGGTAGCGGATGAGGAGCCAAAGCAGGAGGGCTTCGGCTATGGCGGTGAACACGGTGAGGAATTGGCTGAAATAGCTCGCGAGCACATTCACCAAGGTCAGCGAGATGATGCTGGACCAGATGCCCAGGCGCACGCCGATATCGGCGCGCCCGCGAATCCAGGCCACCGCGGCCACCGCGCAACCGAGACCGACCAGTACCTCGGCACCCGCCGCGATCCCCAACCCCACCAGGGCTTTCCAGCCGTGGTTCTGGGTGACGTCGAGGAAATGATTGACCGCGGTCCAGGGCGAATGCCATCCGGAGATGACGATGAGCGCCAGCACCAGTCGCAGCAGGGTCCAGACGGCGTGGCCGATGAGGACGGTGATGAGCACGCCCGCCAGCACCCGGCGCGGCAGGAGAGCGTCCTCGAAGCGGCCGTAGGCGGCGCGCAGCCGGGTGAAGCGGGACGGCACCGCGCGCTCGTGGGTGGTGCGCAGGTAGGTGCCGAGGGCGTCGGCGAGGGCGGTGGTGTCGGGGGTGAAGCCGCTGCGGTCGAGGTGATCGAGGCTGTCGAGGAGGGTGTTGCGCTGCTCGACGGAGATCGGAGCGCCCAGGTCCATCGCGACCTGGCCGGTGACGTCGGCCAGAACCAGGGTGGGCGGGCGTTTTCGGATCCGGGCGGCGTAGCGGGCGACCAGCACGATCAGCAGGAAGGCCAGGTAGATGATGGGCGCGGCGAGCGGGAAGAAGTAATCGTTGTCGGAACTGATGAACTTGCCGACCTCGTCGATGAACAGGCCCAGCCCGACGCCCGACAGTGCCGCGGCCGTGTTCAAGGCCGCCCGCCCGGCGAAGAGGAACATCACCAGACACGCGATGACCAGCAATAATCCGCCGAACAGCGCATGGGCGATGTGGTAGGTCTTGCCGCCGATCTTGGGATAGCCGGAGGCCATCAAGTAGAGCCTCGTGATCACCACCGTGAGACCGAAACAGACGGCCATCACCGTCACCAATCGACCGGATCCGGGCCGCCACCTCATCGTTGCCATGCGCTCGCCGAACACGATCTCCACCGTGACACAGAAGCGGTCCCCGCGGGGATCGAACCGGATCGCACGCCGATTCGTTTCACCGACATCGGCGTGCCGGGCAATCGGATCACGACGGCCGAGCAATCGAGGTCACCATGGGTGTCGATCAGGTAGGGCGCAGGGAGATCGTCGTCGCGGCGGGGGTGGTGATGGCGGCGGCCGCGTGCACGAGTCAGCGCGCGGCGTCGCCACCTGCCGCCTCCACCACCCCCCCCGCGGCCACCACCACCGGGCCTTTCTTTTGGCCGCGCGGGCCCGCCGCGGGGGATGGGCGGATCCCGGCGGCATGGATCTGCCAGTTCCTGGTCGGCGGGCAGCGACCCGCAGCCTGCGATTCCCTTGCCGGACAGTAGGTTTCAACTCCCATCCGACCCTCCCGCCGGGCATCGCATTCCGGCGGCTTCACCCTGCTTGCGTGCACCTGCCGCACCGCGTCCGGCAACCGCGACCTGCAACAGCTGCCCGATTTGCCCACCCGCGCAAGGGCTGCCCAGTCTGCCCACACGTGCAACTGCTGCCCAGTCTGCCCACGCACGACTGCCCGGTCTGCGCGCGCACGCAACTACTGCCTGGTCTTCCCCCGCGCCCAGCTACTGACGCTCTGCCCGCGCGTGCAATGGGTGTGCAAGACCTGCACGCCGCATCAGCGATCACGCGCTGCGACGCACCTCGCCCCCTACTACGCCCCAGCCCCAGCGCGGGCTTGGATCAGCGCGCAGAAGTGGGCCAGGCCGCGCTCGAACAGCGGGCGTAGCGCCGGGGCGGCTGTGCGGGCCTGAGCACGCAGGATCTCGAGGGCATCGGGGCCGAGGACGCGGTGGGCTTCGGCGGCGAAATCGGGTTCGGCCAGCCATTGATCGAGCAGGGCCGGGTCGACTTCCGGATGGAATTGCAGGCCCCAGGCGGCGGGTCCGGCCCGGAAGGCTTGTACGGGAGTGGAATCCGTGGCGGCCAGAATGGGGGTGGTGGTGTCGGGGCGGATGCGGTCGCCGTGCCAGTGCAGGACGGCGGGGGCGTCGGCGAGCGGGCCCACCAGCGGGTCGGTGCGGTCGACGTCTCGTAGTGGGGCCCAACCGAGTTCGTCGGAGTAGCCGTGGCCGCCGGAGTACACGGCGAGACCGGCGGCACCCATGGCCTCCGCCACGTCACTGA
>NZ_JBSGBY010000264.1:0-11085 GCF_053601505.1 Nocardia sp. NPDC004722 | reverse complement strand
CCCGCGGCCGCCCCGGCCGCGGGTGCCGGAGCGCAGGGCGTCGTCCTCGCGCAGCAGGCCACGGTCGGTGAGGTCGGCGACCAGGGCGGTGACCGAGCCGTGGGCGAGGCCGGTGGCGGCGGCCACCTCGGTGCGGGCGCAGGGGCCGTGGTCTGCGATGTGACGCAGGACCAGGCCGAGGTTGCGGCGGCGGATGGCGGCCGAGTCGGTGGGCGGGGATGCGGGGTCCACGGGGTTGAGATTATGGTGTCGAGTAATTATTTCAAGCATTGACCTAAATGTTGGATCTGAGGTTGGCATGGCGGCGGAACAGTTCGGGCGGCGGACCCTGCTCCTGGGAGCGGGGGTGCTGGCCCTGACCGCGGCGTGTTCGAGCGGAAAATCCGGGTCGGACAAGAACAGCGCGGAGACGGTCCGGACCGGCTCGGGGCCGGTGCGTGGCGAGCGGCGCGACACGGGCGTGGCGTTCCTGGGCATTCCCTTCGCGCAGCCGCCGGTGGGCGATCTGCGCTTCGCCGCGCCCAAGCCGCCGGTGCCGTGGGTCGAGACCCGCGACTGCACCCGCTACGGCCCGACCGCGCAGATCAAACAGCTCGCGGAGGTCACCGCCATCCCCGAGCCGTCCATCCCGGGCGACGACATCCTGACCGTGAACGTCTTCACCCCGAACCCGGACAAGACCGCGAAACTGCCGGTGCTGGTGTGGATTCACGGCGGCGGCTTCGTCGCGGGCAGCCCGGCCAGCCCCTGGTACGACGGCGCCACCTTCAACCGCGACGGCGTGGTGCTGGTGTCGGTCGGCTACCGGCTGGGCATCCAGGGCTTCCTGCACCTGGACGACGCGCCGGACAATCGCGGCGTGCTGGACTGGATCGCGGCCCTGACCTGGGTGCGCGACAATATCGCGGCCTTCGGCGGCGACCCGGCCAAGGTGACGATCGCGGGCCAGTCGGCCGGTGGCGGCGCGGTGTGGGCGCTGATGAACACGCCCTCGGCGAAAGGTCTGTTCCGCGCGGGCATCTCGGAGTCCGGCGCGGTCACCCAGCCCAACGACCGGGCCACCGCGCTGGCCATGTCGCAGCTGTTCACCAAGCGCACCGGCGTGCCCGCCACCGCGGCCGCCCTGCGCGACGTGAGCAAGACGCAACTACAGGACATGGAGGACAAGCTGCGCGCCCCCGGCCCGGACAGCACGGCCGCCACCCTGCTGGGCCTGGCCCCGTGGGCGGACGGCGCGCTCATCCCGGCAACCAGCGCCGATGTCCTGAAATCCGGTGCGGATCAAGGTATTCCGCTGCTGATCGGATTCACCGCGCAGGAATTCAATGCCGCGTCGCTGAGCGGCGCGCAGCCGGAGGTCACCGACGCGACCCTGCCGGTCGCCCTGGGCGCACTGGGCTTCGCGCCGTCGTCCGCCCCCGGATTCCGCACCGCCTATCCGAGTCTGAGCGCGAATCAGCTTGCCGGACAGGCGCAGAGCGACGCGGTCATTCGCATGCCGTCCTTCCGGGTGGCGGAGATGCGGGCGGGCCGCGATCAGCCGACCTGGCTCTACGAGTTCACCTGGGCCTCGAATGCGCCCAATTTCCAAGGCAGTTCGTTCCACTGCCTGGACGTCCCGTTCGCCTTCGATTGCCTGCGCGCGCAGGGCGTGACCGCCATCGCGGGCGACAATCCGCCGCAGGCGCTGGCCGACGCTGTCCATCGGGCGTGGGTGGCGTTCGTGAGCAACGCAGACCCGGGCCCGGCCTGGCCCCGCTACACTCTCGACCGGCGCGAGACCATGATCTGGTCCGAGGCACCGCACGTCCAGTCCGATCCGTTCGCCGCACAGCGCCCGATCTGGCTGAGTTGAACCACGGAGCTACCGTGTAGCTATAGACCTCGAGTCGGATCGGTGGTTGGCTCATGCAGTTCGCACGGCACTGGATCGCACCGGCGGCGGTGCTCGTGGCCTGCGGACTGCCCGCCGCCCCGGCCGCGCAGGCCGATCCGGGAGACACCGTCGCCGCGCTCGGCGGCGGTTCCGGCCTGGTCTTCGGCCGATCGACCAAGTGCAGTCTGACCACCATCGGCTACGACGCCGCCGGACGCCTGGTCGGATTCACCGCCGGTCACTGCGCCGAATCCGGGACACCGGTGCGTGGCGAGCAGTTCCCGGACGCCGGGGTGGTCGGCGTGGTGCGTGATTCCGACGCGGAACTCGATTACGCCGTCATCGAATTCGATCCGAGCGTGGTGACCCCGTTGCGGACGGTCAACGGCGGCACCATCGCCGGTATGGCGTCCGCCCCGCCCGCCTGGAGCGTGGTCTGCCAGAACGGCCGGACCAGCGGTCTGGGCTGCGGCGTGGTGTGGGCCTCGAGTCCGGTCGGGTTCATGGAACAGGCCTGCTCGAGCTACGGCGACTCCGGTGCGCCGGTCACCGCCGGTGACCAACTGGTCGGCATGGTGTCCGCGCCGCTCTTCAGCGACACCCGGACACTGCGCTTCAGCTGCACCGATTCCAGCAACCCCATCCACTCCCCCGTCATCGCCGTCGCCTTCGACACCATCCGCTTCGCCGTCGACGCGGGCAAGGGTGTCGGCAGCGGCTTCCAGCCGATCTAGCCGACCAGCGCGTCCAGCGCCCGGTCGACATCCTCCTCGGTGTTGTAGAGGTGGCACGCCAGCCGCAGCCGACCGGCCCGCATGGCGCCGACGATCCGCGCTGCCCGCACCCGCTCCAGCGCCGCCTCCGACACCTCCAGCGACACCACCGGCGAATTGCTCTCGGGCAGGCCGAGTCCCTTGCGCAGCCGATCCGCCAGCGCCAGATCGTGCCGCTGAATGGTCTCCACGCCAACCTCTTCGATGATCTGCAGGCTGCGCCGCTGCCCGATCCACGCGGGCCACACCGGCCCGACATCGAAGCGCCGTGCGTCCGACGCCAGCCGCAGCGGACCGTCGTAGCAGGTCTCCCATGGGTTGTACCCGGCATACCAGCCCGCCGCGAGCGGGCTCAGGTCCGCCAGCGCCGCAGGCGTTCCCGCCAGGAAGGCGGTGCCCTTGGGACCGAGCAGCCACTTGTAGCCGACGCTCACGACCCAGTCCGCGCCGGTGTCGTGCACCGGCAGCCAGCCGACCGCCTGGCTCACATCGAACAGCACGCGCGCGCCGTGCGCCCGTGCGGCGGCCACGGTCGCGGCGACATCCAGGACCGCGCCGTCGGCCGACTGCACCACGGCGGCGGCGACCACGTCGGTGTCCGGCCCGATGGCGGCGGGCAGGTCGGCCAGCGGCACCACCCGGACGTCGAGGTCGGTGCGCACCAGGAAAGGCCAGAGCACGGAATTGAATTCGTGCTCCGGCACCAGCACGCCCGCGCCCGCCGGCAGGCTCTGCGCCACCAGCCCGACCAGCTGCGACACCTGCGATCCGACCGCCACCTGCGACGCGTCGAACCCGGTGAGCCGACCGAACGCGGCCCGGCACTCGTCGATGATCGGATCCACGCCCGGGATGTCGAACTCCCCGCGCATGCGTTGTTCCTCGGCGATGGTCACGGCCGCCACCACGGACGCGGGCAGCAGTCCGTAGCTCGCCGCGTTGAGATAGGTGGTGGCGGGCGCGAATTCGTCTCGCACGAGGGACTCGAACGCAGGCGTGGTGGTCATCCCTCCATCCTGCGACCGCGCCCGGTCACCGGGAAAGGGCCAGCCGCCCGATTACTGGCTTGATCACGACTGCGCGCGGGCCGGATCGGAGGTGATGGCCGTGATCAGCCCGTCCTCGGAGAATTCGACCGCGAGGCGGTGACCGTCGGGAAGATGGCCGATCATGGCGTTCGGTCCGATCTGTATGCGGCTGGGCCCGTAATTGGTCAGCACACCCTCCACGATGAGCCGCGGGTCCGCGGCCGGGAAGACCTCGGCCGCCGTCATGATCAAACGCGGCATGCGCAGCGGCTCGTATTCGTCGGCGGGCAACCGTGGATCGTCCACGTGCAGGTAGGTGACGCCCGCGCCGTCGTTGATCCCGATGGCCTTGACCCCGTTGCCGCCCAGCAGGGTGGCCGCCGCGATCACCATGGTGGTCGCCGCCTGCTTGGGGTTCGGGAAGTTGGACAGGTCCAGCCGCCCGCTCATCAGCTCCGGAATGCCATTGCGCACACCGTATTTCCGGATCTCCGCGGTCCGTTCGAGGGCCGGGCTGCCGGAATCGAGGTGCGGGTTGGCCCACGACCACAGCCAGCTCTGATCGAGATTGGAGAAGCTGCCGAGCATGGTGAGGCCGCCATAAGCGGTATCCCCGGCTGTGAGCGTCCGCGCTTTGAGGTCGTAGGCCAGGTAGCCGTCGCCCAGCGCCTCGTTGAGCAGGTCCTGCCGATGGATGGCCGCGGCCGCGCCCCAGCCGCCGAGCGCCTCGAATTCGAAGCTGAAACCGCCTGGCGCGTCGTCGAATTCCGACCAGTACCGCGCCTGCGCGGGAGTGCCGTGGCGTCCGTGGTGCTCGGCCAGTGCCGCGGCGGCCTTGGGATGGCCGTAGGCCGCGGCGCGCCGCCAGGCCGTCAGCATGCCTTCGCGATCGCCTTGGTCGCCGCGCACGAACCCGAGATTGAATGCGGCCCCGGAATTTCCGAGATCCGCCGCCCGGGTGTACCAGACCGCGGCGGCTTCCAGATCGCCGCGCCCGCCGTCGTCGAGGATGCGCCCGATATTGAACGCGGCCTTGTCCATCCCGGCCGTCCAGGCGCGCTCGTAGAGTTCCAGGGCCTCGGCGCGTTCGCCCCGGTTCTCCAGGATGGTGGCCAGATTGAGCAGGCTGCTCGCGCCGCCGACGGCGACTCCGCGCCGGTACCAGCTCTCGGCGGCCGTCAGATCACCGCGGGCCTCGTCGAGGTAGCCGACCTCGAAAAGGCAGGCGGCGTCGTCGGATTCGGCGCCCCGCTGCCACCAGACGATGGCCTCGTCGCGATTGCCGCGCTGCAACTCGATATCCGCCAGATCTCCCGCGGCTCCCGCGTGCCCGGCGTCGAAGGCGCTGCGCAGCAGTTGTTCCGCGGCTTCGACCCGCCCCGCACGCGCGGCCGCCAGGCCCTTCTCGCGAAGTTGGATCGACTCGGCCGGATAGTTCATGGGTTCTCCCCTCCCGTATGAAGAACCCGACCGTACCCGAAGGGGCGCGGCCGGGTTCACGGGTCCGGAGATGATCAGGCGGAACGGGATTCGGCCGTCACCGGCGCCGCGGCGCGGGCGCTGCGGCGGAAGCGCAGCACGCCGTCCTCGAGCGGGGCCTTGCGCAGCATGGCGCGGTCGCGGAAGTAGTTGTTGATGACCAGCCACGGTCCGCGGGTGCCCTGGCGCGGCATGACGCCGTCGCCGCGCTGGATGTAGCCGGAGGTCAGCGCGCCGCCCATGAGCGACGCCTCGGAGCGGTCGCCCTCCTCGGGCACGGCGACGACCTCGGTGAATCCGTTGTCGCGCATGTGGTTCAGCAGACGGCAGAAGTACTCGGCGGCCAGGTCGGCCTTCAACGTCCAGGAGGCGTTGGTGTAGCCGAGCACCACCATCATGTTGGGCACCGTGCCGAGCAGGGCGCCCTTGTAGGCCACCAGGTCGCGGGTGGCGAGGGGCTCGCCGTCCACCTCGAGCTGTGCGCCGCCGAGCATCTGCACGCTCAAACCCGTTGCGCTGACGATGATGTCGGCCTCGATCTCCTCGCCCGAGGAGACCCGGATGCCCTTCTCGGTGAAGGTCTCGATGGTGTCGGTGACGATGGACGCCTCGCCCTTGCGCAGCACCTTGAACAGGTCGCCGTTGGGGACCACGCACAGGCGCTGATCCCACGGGTTGTAGCTCGGGGTGAAGTGCTTCATGTCGATGTCGGGACCGACCAGAGCTCGCACCGCGGCCAGCATGAGCTTGGCCGACAGCTTCGGGTTGGTGCGCGAGAGCTGGTAGCTGGCCCGCTGCAACGCGATATTGCGGGCCCGGCCTGCCTTGTAGGCAAGGGCGGCAGGCACTTTCGCGAGCTTGAAGCCGACCGCGACCGGGTCGTCGGCGGGCAGCGCGGCGATGTAGGTGGGCGAGCGCTGCAGCATGGTGACGTGCGCGGCGTCGGTGCTCATGGCCGGGATGAGGGTGATGGCCGTCGCGCCACTGCCGATCACCACGACCTTCTTGCCGCGGTAGTCGAGGTCCTCGGGCCAGTGCTGCGGGTGCACGATCTGCCCGCGGAAGTTCTCCTCGCCGGGGAACGCGGGCCGGTAGCCGTTGTCGTAGTCGTAGTAGCCGGTGCAGCCGACGAAGAAGTCGCTGGTGTAGGTCTCGGTCTGGCCGGTGCGCTCGTCGAGCACCTCGACGGTCCAGATGCCCTGCTCGCTGGACCAGGCGGCCTTGGTGACCTTGCGACCGAAGCGGATGTGATCGGTGACGCCGTACTCGCGCGCGGTGTCCTCGATGTACTGCCGGATGTGGGGTCCGTCGGCGAGCACCTTGGTGCCGTGCCAGGGCCGGAAGCCGTAGCCGAAGGTGTACATGTCGGAGTCGGACCGGATGCCCGGGTACTTGAACAGGTCCCAGGTGCCGCCGATGGCGGTCCGGCGTTCCAGGATCAGGTAGCTGCGCCCGGTCTTCTCCCTGGTCAGGTGGCAGGCCATGCCGATACCGGACAGGCCCGCGCCGATGATCAGTACGTCGACATGCCGCGTCATCGAGGTTCTCGCTTCTGGTCGCGTCCGGACACCGGCGTCCGGACGCACCGAGTATTACATGTGAATTCGGGTAACGTCTACCGCACCCGGTCAGGGGAAACCCAACTCTCGGGACTCTCAGGGGCTTCGCCCCCGAACCCCCTTGGTCACGCGGCTCGGACCTGCCCTGGCCGATCCGGCTCGGAGCGATAGCGGGTCGTCGGGCCGTCTATACCCAACACCTTCCACACCTGCTTGGCGACCGGGTTCATCAGCCCGATCCGCTTGGCCAGCGAGCGCACGTCACCGAAGAAGCCCGCGAACGCCTCCTTGGCTTCCGGCTGCCCGAAGAAGACGTCCTTGCGCACCTCGCGCGGGATGTCGAACTCCCGGAAGAAGGCGCGCGGCGGGATCACGATCGCCCGCCCGCCGATCCACATGACGATCGGGAAGGCCAGCGACAGCACGAACTTGTTCAGCGGGTTCGCCTGCGGCACATGGTGTTCGAGGAACTCATGGGCGAAGGAGATGTGCCGCGCCTCCTCGGCGATGTGAATCGCCATGACACCGCGCATGATCGGGTGCACGTCCTCGCCGGCGCGCAGTATCGCCTTCTGCACGTGGTCGATCGGCTCCTCGCCCGACAGCACGGCGATGAAGAACTGATTCGGGAACAGCGAGGCCAGCGCGGGCACGACATAGGTGAGCTGCTTGAGCAGCGGCCCCATGCCCGGCACGTCGATTCCGATGCGGTTCACCATCTCCTGGAACATCAGGGTGTGATTGCACTCCTCGATGACCTCGTGGGTGCAGTAGCGGAACTCCGGCGAGCCGTTGCGCAGCTTGAAGGTGTGCTGCACCATGCCGCCGATGAGCAGGGTCTCGAACTGCAGGCCCACCTTGGCGATATTGGCCTGCCGCCACAGCCCGATGGCGATCTTGCGGGCCTCGGACTGAGCCTGATACCAGGGGTGCCGGGCGAACATGTCACCGGAGACCGGCAGGATCCAGCGCTTGTCGTTCGGGGTGACCGCGAAATCGGGGTTGTCCCAATCGATATCGGTGAAAGGATCGAAGTGCTTGTCGACCGAACCCTGCGACAGCAGCAGGAGCTTCTCGGCGTACTGCCGGGCGATCTCCAGGTCGGGATCGGCGTGTACGGGTGCTGACGTCATTGTCAGAGCCTCTCGAGACGTGACCTAAGTAACTGTTCCCCATGGTTACACCTATACTGGCACGCCGTCAACAAGAGATCGTTTACGTCCAGAACCGCGGTCGCAGGCCCCAGGACTCGAACTCGTCGACGATGTACTCGCGCAACGCGACCCGACTCGGGAAGCGATCCGGATCAGCCCCGGTGATGGCCAGCGTGACCGTCTCGCCGTCGCTCGACCAGGACAGATTCAGGCCGATCTCCAGTCGGCGGAACAGCTCGGTCTCGCCCGTGCAGACCACCGGGCGCATGAGGACCGAGCGGGCGCGCACCCCGGCGATGGTCGCCACGCCCTGACCGGTCTCACCCAGATTCGTGCACAGGCATTCGGGGGCTTTGGCGGTGCGCGAGAAATAGCCGAGGACGAACGTCGGGAGCATCTGCTGGACGGGTTGCAGATGCTGTAGCGCCGGGGTGGTGGCGGGGTCGGCGTAGGCGCGGGCGGCCTGCTTGATCGCGGCGGCGAGTTCGGCGGCGGCGCGTTGTTCGCGCAGTTCGGCCATCGCCTGGCGTTCGGCTTCGGCGGCGAGTTCGGCGGCGGGGGTGGTGGTGAAATACGCTGCGGCGGAGAGGGCGTCGGTCCACAGGTGGGCGAGCATGGTGATCTCGTGGCGGGGCAGCAGGCTTTCGGGGAAGGTGAAGCTCGCCTGCAACCGGTCGCCGACGACGACGGCATTGATCTCGACCTCGGCGGTGACGGGCACGTCGGCGTGCTCGCCCGCGTGCAGGTCGCCGAAGGTGTCGGTGGGCAGCCAGCCGAGATCCTCCAGCCCGGCCGGAATGTCGGCGGTGGCGTAGCGACCGAGGTAGTTGAAGCCGATGCGCCCGGGCACCCGTGGGGGCAGCAGCGCGGCGGTGTCGCTGTTCAGATATCGCAGCATGCCGTAGCCGATGCCCTTGTCCGGCACGGCCGCCAGCTGGTGTTTCACCGCGCGGATGGCGTCGCCCATGGCGGGCCCGCCCGCCAGCGCGTCGCGAATCGGAATGTCCGACAGCGTGAGTCGCACCGGGTACACTGTGGTGAACCAGCCGATGGTGCGGGACAGTTCCGCGCCCGCGATGATCTCCTGCTGCCGTCCGTGCCCTTCGAGCCGGATCAGCACCGCCTCGATGGGTTCCATCCGCCAGCGCCGGATGGCCAGGGCGAGACAGGCCAGCAGGGCGTCCTCGACGGTGCCGTCGAAGAGGGCGGGCACGGTCGTGAGCAGTGCGGTGGTGGTGTCGGCGTCGAGGTCGACCTCGACGCTGCGCACGGTCGATACGCGATCGAGTGCCGGATCGAGTTCGCGGGCGCCCAGGCGCGGATCGGCCGTCGCGCACACCTGCTGCCAGTACTCGAGTTCGGCGGCCCGGTCCGGTTGCCGCGCGGCCTCGGCCAGGGCGTAGGCCCAGCGCCGCATCGAGGTGCCGGTGTCGGGCAGGATCGGGTCCGCGCCGCCGCTGACCTGGGCCCAGGCGGCGATCAGGTCCGGAATCAGGATGCGCCAGGACACGCCGTCGATGACCAGGTGGTGGGCCACCAGAATGAGGTGGCCGCGCCGGTCGGGCGGGCTGTCGGGGGCCGGATCCAGCCACACCAGTTGCAGTACCGTGCCGTGGTCGGGATCGAGGCGGCCGAGCGCGGAATCCAGTTCGGTGACGGCGTATTCGCGTAGTTCGACGCCGTCGCCGGTGTCGAATTCGATGCGGTGCAGCAGCGCGTCCACGTTCACCGCGCCGGGCGGGCGGGTGCGCAGTCGCCAGTCGCCGTCCACGAAAGCCAGTTGGGCGCGCAGCATGTCGTGCTGATCGACGACGGCGGTGACGGTGGCGACGAGTTGTTCACGCGCGATGCCGCGCGGCAGTTCCAGTACCGCGGTCTGCGCGAATCTGCGGTGGTCGCCGCCTCTTTCGAGCATCCAGCGCACGATCGGGGTGAGCGGGATCTCGCCGACCCCGCCACCGGGCAGCTCCTCGAGCACGATCGTCTCGCCCGCCGCGGCGGCGAGTGCGGCCAGCGCGGCGACGGTGCGGTGCTCGAACACCTGCAGCGGGGTGAGTTCGATGCCGCGCAGCCGTGCCCGCGACACCAGCTGGATGGCGAGGATGCTGTCGCCGCCGAGCGCGAAGAACGAGTCGTGCACGCCGACCCGGTCGCGGCCCAGCAGTTCGGCGATGATCTCGGCGAGCACCGTCTCGAGTTCGGTGGTGGGCGCGCGGTATTCGGTGGCGGCCTCGAAAACCGGTGCGGGCAGCGCCTTGCGGTCGAGTTTGCCGACCGCGTTGAGCGGGATGGCGTCGAGCACCACGAACGCCGTGGGCACCATGTAGCCGGGCAGCCGGTCGGCGGCGTGGGCGCGCACGGCCGCCGGGTCGACCTGTGCGCCGGGTTCGGGCAGCAGGTAGGCGGCCAGCGCGGTCGCGCCGCCGGGTCCGGGGACGCCGAGGGTGACCGCGAATTCGACGCCGTCGGCGGCGGCCAGGGCGGCGTCGATCTCGCCGAGTTCGATGCGCTGGCCGCGCACCTTCACCTGGAAGTCGGTGCGGCCCAGGTATTCCAGGCGGGGTTCGTCGAGGTAGCCGGTCCAGCGCACCAGATCGCCGGTGCGGTAGAGCCGTTCGCCCGCCCGCCCGTAGGGGTCGGCGACGAAGCGGGCGGCGGTCAGGCCGGGCCGGGCGTGGTAGCCGCGGGCCAGGGCGGCTCCGGCCAGGTACAGTTCCCCGGCCACGCCCATGGGCACCGGGCGCAGGCGTTCGTCGAGGACGAGGGTGCCCGCGCCGCGGATGGGGGTGCCGATGGTGACCGGCTGCCCGGCGACCAGGGGTTCGGAAGCCGTTGCCCAGATGGTGAATTCGGTGGGGCCGTACAGGTTGACCAGGGTGCGGCCGGTCGACCAGCGCGCCACCAGGTCCGGGCCGATGGCCTCGCCCGCCACCGCGAGCACCCGCACGCTGGACACGGCGTCCGGATCGAGGGTGGCCAGCGCGGACGGCGTGATGACCAGGTGGGTGACGCCTTGCGCGGCAATGAGTTCCGTCAGCGGTTCGCCACCGAAGACGTCGGGCGGCGCGACGACGGCGGTGCCGCCGGAGCCGAAGGCCATGAGCGCTTCGAAGGCGGAGGCGTCGAAACTCGGTGAGGCGACCTGCAATACGCGGCAGTGCTCGCCCAGCCACAGCAGTTCGCGCTGAGCCCGCACCAGATCGCCGATGCCGCGAT